>JBBQQL010000017.1:0-37743 GCA_038215995.1 Lysobacterales bacterium | reverse complement strand
TTCGACGGTACGCTGGAAGAGCCGAGCTGGCTGCCGGCACGCGTGCCGCACGTACTGCTGAACGGCTCGATGGGCATCGCGGTAGGCATGGCCACCGACATCCCGCCGCACAATCTGCGCGAGCTGGCCAGTGCCTGTATCCGTCTGCTCGACGACCCGGACGCCACCGTCGCCGACCTGTGCGAACACGTGCGCGGGCCGGATTATCCGACCGAGGCGGAGATCATCACCCCGCGCGCCGACCTGCTGGCGATGTACCAGACCGGCGGCGGCTCGGTACGCGCCCGCGCCGTGTACCAGCGCGAGGAAGGCAACATCGTGATCACCGCGCTGCCGCATCAGGTCAGCCCGTCGAAGATCCTCGAGCAGATCGCCGCGCAGATGCGTGCCAAGAAGCTGCCGATGATCGAGGATCTGCGCGACGAGTCCGATCACGAGAACCCGATCCGGCTGGTGATCGTGCCGCGCTCCAACCGCGTCGATGCCGACGAGACCATGCAGCACCTGTTCGCCACCACGGACATGGAAAAGAGCTTCCGCGTCAACCTCAACATGATCGGCCTGGACGGCCGACCGCAGGTGAAGGATCTCAAGCGTATCCTCACCGAGTGGCTGAGCTTCCGCACCAGCACCGTCACCAAGCGACTGGAACATCGACTGGCCAAGGTCGAACGCCGCCTGCACCTGCTGGAAGGCCTGCGCATTGCGTATCTGAACCTCGATGAGGTGATTCGCATCGTCCGTACCGAGGACGATCCCAAGCTCGTCCTGATGTCGCGCTTCAAGCTCAGCGAGGAGCAGACCGACTACATCCTCGAAACCCGCCTGCGCCAGCTGGCGCGGCTGGAAGAGATGAAGATCACCGGCGAAGCCGATCAGCTGGAAGAGGAGCGCGCCCGCATCAACGTGCTGCTGAAATCACCGGCCAAGCTGAAGAGCCTGATCAAGGACGAACTGCGCGCCGACGCCGAGAAATTCGGCGACGACCGCCGCTCCCCGCTGGTACAGCGCGACGCAGCCCAGGCGCTCGACGAAAGCGCCCTCGTTGCCAGCGAGCCGGTGACCGTGGTGCTGAGCCAGAAGGGCTGGGCGCGCGCCGCCAAGGGCCACGACATCGACGCCGAGGGTCTGAGCTACCGCGAAGGCGACCAGCTGCTGGCCGCCGTCAATGCGCGCACTACCCAGCAGGTCGCCTTCATCGACTCCACCGGCCGCAGCTATTCCACGCCTGCGCATACCCTGCCCTCGGCACGCGGCAACGGCGAGCCGCTGACGGGCCGCTTCAGCCCCAGCGCCGGGGCCAGCTTTGACGCGCTGGTCGCTGGCGACAATGACACCCGACTGATCCTGGCCACCGATTTCGGCTACGGCTTCGTCACCCGCTTCGAGGCACTGACCGGTCGCCAGAAGGCCGGCAAGCAGATCATCAGCCTCAGCGATGGCGCCCGCGTGCTGGCACCACAGGTCAGCACCGACCCCTCCCGCGATCGCATCGTGGTGGTGACCAGCGAAGGGCACCTGCTCATGTTCTCGGTGGCCGAGCTGCCCGAACTGGACAAGGGCAAGGGCAACAAGCTGATCGAGATTCCCAAGGCGAAACTGGTCGCGGGCGAGGAACGCGTGGTGGGCGTGGCCATCGTCACCGAGGGCAAGGGCGAGGTGACCATGTATGCCGGCCAGCGCAAGCTCACCCTGAAGTGGGCCGACCTGGTCGAATACGGTGGCAACCGTGCCAGTCGCGGCGGCGTACTGCCGCGCGGTCTGCGCCGGGTCGAACGGATCGAAACCACCAGCTGAGCGAACGCGGCAGGAACTTCCTGCCGCGTTGTGTTTCAAAGCCGGACACGCTATCCCTGTGCACGCAAAGGCGGCATCGCGCGTTTGTCACGCCATATCCCCGGAGATTTGAAACATGAAACGGCTATTAGGCGTCATTGCAGCCACCCTGCTGGTCGGCTCGGTATGGGCACAGAGCGCCAGCCAGCCCCTGAACCTCAAATTGCCGGCCAGCGACAGCACGCCCTCCAGCACCCTGCCTGCGAGCAGCAGCTCCAGCGCCGACACCAGCCAACCGGCCACCGCGGGCTCCTCCGCCAAAGCGGCGCCCGGGGTCTACTACGGCGATACCAGCGGCCGCATGGGCAATGCCGACCGCGACACCACCTCCAGCCAGGCCTGCGACGACTACACCTACAACCAGCCGCAGATGCACGGCAGCGTCGGCATGGGCGTGGTCGGCGGCAACCACATGAGTGGCTCCTACCAGACGGGCACGGTGAACATCACCAAGAACCTCGGCGACTGCGACCACCCTACGGGTGCGGTCAGCTTCTCGATCGGTGTGGGCAACAGCAATTTCCATGGCCGCGGCCGCGACCGCGGCTGGTAGCCCGACCTGGCGCACACGCTGCATAGCTGACGGAATCGGCAGGTGAATGCGGCTGGCGCTACAGCCGCGTATACGACCACGACTGCATGCGCCCGGCCTTGTAGGGCATGACGCCGTGAAACGGCCGCGGATCAGCATCGAACACCAGCGGCAGGAAGTGGCGATCACCCTCCCACATCGGCAGTTCCATCAGCTTGTCGCGTGCCACCCACTCCAGGCTGCCTTCAACGTTGCTGGTCAGCGGGGTGCCGCTGAATCGCTCGATCACGAAGATGAAGCCCAGCCAGTCTTCGCCCTGCTTGCCGAAACCGGGCCAGTTCAGCGTGCCGCGCAATTGCATCGACTCGCAGTGGATGCCGGCCTCCTCGAAAATCTCCCGCTGCATGCAGGTGGCGATGTCCTCGCCCGGCTCCATCTTGCCGCCGAGGCCGTTGTACTTGCCCAGATGCTGATCGTCCGCGCGTGCGTTGCGGTGAATCATCAAGACCTCGCTGCGGTCGGGCGAGAGCACATAACCCAGGGTGGCGACGATCGGGGTGTAAGGCATGGATGAATCCGGCCAAAAAGCGAAGTTTAGCGGCACGTCGATCATCCCGCAGATTCATCCCGGCCGAACGGGCTTGCGCCGGGAGGGCACACCCGGCGACCATCGACCCATGCTTTCACCTGTCTCCCGTTGTCGCCCCCCCCGCCGCCATCGCGCGCTGTGGCATTGGCTGCTTGCGCTGGCCGTGGTTGCCAGCGCATCGGCCTGTGCGCCGTCGGCACAGGCGCTGGACCAGGGCGTGGTCGCCTTTGAGGGGCAGAATTACCGTTACGTGCAGGTGGATCTGAAGCACGAGCAACTGACCCTGTTCTGGCGCGACCCGCAGAGCGGCCAGCCGTTCGGCAGCATCGACGCGCTGCGCCAATGGGGCGAGGCGCGGCACGAGCGATTGCTGTTCGCCGCCAACGCCGGTATCTACGACCAGCATTTCGCGCCGCTCGGGCTGTATGTGGAAAACGGCAAGACCCTGGTGCCGCTGAATCTGGCGCATGGCAACCCGGCCTCGGGCAATTTTTCGCTGCTGCCCAATGGCGTCTTCGCGATCTATCCAGATGGGCATGCCGCGGTAAGGACCAGTACCGCCTTCAAGGCCGACGGCAAACCTGCCCAGTGGGCCACGCAATCCGGCCCGATGCTGCTGATCGACGGCAAGCTCAACGAGCAGTTCGTCGACGACTCGGCCAGCCTGAAATGGCGCAGCGGCGTCTGTGCCAGGACGCCGACCGACGTGGTTTTCGCGGTCAGCGAGGCGCCGGTGAATTTCCACACATTCGCGCGGCTATTCCGCGACCAGTTTGGCTGCCGCGATGCGCTGTACCTGGATGGCAGCATTTCGCAGCTCTATGCCGACGGTGAGGGTTACGCTGGCGCACCGGCGTTTCTGGTCAAACCTTACGCCGGCATCTTTGCCGTATTCGCCAGACCCTGACTTCCGCACGCCCAAGGCCCTCCATGACGATTCGACCCTGGCGCCTGCTGCGCGCCACCTTGCTGAGCCTGCTGGCGGTGCTGCTGATCGCCCTCCTCGCGCTGTGGTGGCTGCTGGCCGGCAGTCGCGCGCAACTGGACGGCACGCAACAGTTGCCGGGCCTGAGCGCGCCGGTCAGTATCAGCCGTGACGCGCTGGGCACGGTAACCATCGACGGAAAAAACCGCACGGACATCAGCTACGCGCTGGGCTACGTCCATGCACAGGAGCGCTTCTTCGAGATGGATCTGATGCGCCGCATGCCGGCCGGCGAGCTCTCTGCGCTGGTCGGGCCGGCCGCGCTACAGGTCGATCTCAACCATCGACGCCATCGACTGCGCGCCGTAGCGGAACTCGCCTACGCGCAATTGCCGCCCGTGCAGAAACTCGAGCTCGACCGCTACCGCGACGGCGTCAACGCCGGCCTCGCCCATCTGCGCGTACGCCCATGGGAATACTTTCTGCTGGGCAGCAAGCCGCAGCCGTGGCGCTCCGAAGACAGCGCCCTGATCATCGCCTCGATGTATCTGGACCTGAACGGCGATGGGCGCAACGAGCGCGAGCTGCATATCGCCGAGATGCGCGCAGTGCTGCCGGGGCCACTGGTTGATTTCCTGCTGGCTCCGGACCCCGCATGGGAAGCACCACTGACAGGCCGGCTGTCCCGCTCGCCGGTAATCCCGGATGCCAGCGTGTTCAACGTGCGCCAGCAGCAGCCGGCGTCAAGCTCCGCGCAAGTGCTTGCCGCGCTGGCGCCGGCACTGGATGAGGCACGCCCCGGCAGCAACAGTTTCGCGGTGAGCGGTGCACTGACCGGCACTGGCGCGGCAATGCTCGCCAACGACATGCACCTGGGTCTGCGCGTGCCCAATCTATGGTTCCGCACGCGCCTGCGCTATCCCGACCGGACTGCGCCGGGCGGCGAGCGCGACGTCAACGGCGTCAGCCTGCCAGGCACGCCCGCGCTGGTGGTGGGCTCGAACGGCCAGATCGCCTGGGGTTTCACCAACAGCTACGGCGACTGGACTGACTGGGTACGCGTGCAGCGCGATCCGGCAAACCCGCAGCGCTACAAGGTTCCCGAAGGCTGGGCCACGCTTGAACATCATGACGAACATATCCAGATCAAGGGCAGGCCGGACGCAATCCTGCCCGTCGAGGACACCCGCTGGGGTCCGATCATGGGCAAGGATGTCGACGGCACGCCGCTGGCGCTGGCCTGGACCGCCCACTACCCGCGCAGCTACAACCTGACATTGATGCAGCTGGAACGCACACCTGACGTGGCCAGCGCTTTGAACCTTGCCCCCCAGTTCGGCATGCCGGCGCAGAATCTGCTGGTCGCCGACAGCGCCGGCCACCTGGGCTGGACCATCGCCGGCAACGGCGTCCCGCTGCGCGGCAGCGCCGATCCACTACTGCCCCAGGACGGCTCCAGCGCGGCGAGCGGCTGGCAGGGCTGGGCCAGTGCCGCACAATATCCACGCATCGAAGACCCGATCGATCATCGCCTGTGGACAGCCAACAACCGCACCGTCGATGGCTCCGCGCTGGCCTTGCTGGGCAATGGCGGCCATGACCTCGGCGCGCGCGCGCAGCAGATTCGCGACGACCTGCGCGGGCGCGCCAGTTTTGCCCCGGCCAACCTGCTGGACATCCAGCTGGACAACCGCGCCTTGCTGCTGACCCACTGGCAGCGATTGCTGCAACAGACCCTGGCCAACGCGCAGGATCCCGCATTGCGGCAGATGCGCCAGCTCACCCGCGCCTGGCGTGGCCGCGCCGACATCGACAGTGTCGACTACCGTCTGGCGCGAGCCTTCCGCAACAAGGTCAGCGAAATGGTGCTGGCGCCCTTTGCGGTCCGCGTGAAACAGCGTCACCCTGATTTCAGCTGGCCAGCCCAAAACAGTGCCGAAGCAGCGGTATGGGCGATGATCCATCAGCAACCGGTCCAGTTGCTGGATCCGAAATACGCCGACTGGCACGACCTGCTGCTCGACGCAGCACGCCAGGTTGCCAGCGAATTGGGCCAGCAACGCGGAGGTCTGGCCGCACGCACGTGGGGCGAGCTCAACCGCAGCGACATCAAGCACCCGCTGTCGCCTACCCTGCCCGCGTGGCTTGGCAACTTCATCGATATGCCCAATCAGCCCCTGCCTGGCGACAACAACATGCCGCGGGTCGCCGCGCCCGGCTTCGGTGCCTCCGAGCGCTTCGACGTGTCGCCCGGCCACGAAGCGCAAGGCATCCTGGAAATGCCAGGCGGCCAGAGCGACAACCCGCTGTCACCATTTTTCGGTGCCGGACATCAGGACTGGGTCAAGGGTCGGCCGACGCCGCTGCTGCCGGGCGATACCCGGTACACGCTGACGCTGGAGCCCCTGCTGCACTGAAACGGTCGTGGATACACCGAACATGCCGCATCAACGACCGTCGATCCATGACCAGAAACAACTGGCTCAACGAACCTTGAAAAGCACCGGCGTCCAGCTACCCGTGCTGTAGGATTCGGAACGGCGTCGATGCATGCGGTCAATCGCTTCAACCCGACGCGCTTCAGCCCATTCAACCCGGGTCAGCATGAGCTTCGCGGCATCCTCGCCACGCCGTGATGCTTCATTGCTGCGCCAATTGCGGAAGTCGTTGTAGGCGTCAATTTCGTGTTCGAGTTCGCGCGCGCACAATTCGATCATGATGGCGTCGTCGATGAAGCCAAGCACCGGCACGTTGTCCGGCACGATGTCATCAGGGCTGGCAAAATAAGCCAGTGCCGCCATCACGTTGTCGAGATCCTTTTCGGGAAGACCGAAGCCGACGTCCCCGGCCATGGCGATCAGTGTGTCCAGGCACTTCAGCCGGCAACTGACAAAATCGGGAAGATTCTTGGTTCGGGCTTCCTCGAGCAGCTCGCGCGCCGCGTTGATGATCTGCTCCGGATCGAGCTTGTCGGCCTTTTTTTCCGCAGCCCGAATATCGTCGACGAACAGCTTGAGGTCGGTGTCGCTGAGGGTGATGCAGATATCCAGACTCATGGTTGGCAGCTCACATGGTGGTGGTGGACCGTTTGAGCCTATGCCTGCAATGGCATGGCCGTCAATTGAAACTGCTGGCGCGCGACAGCAAGCGTTACCGGCGTCCCGCGCAGTGAATTCCAAGGCGCTTGCATGAAAATCCTGCGGCCATCGCTCGTCGCCGATTCCGGATCGGATCCGCCTTCGCGCGATGGCGGTCCAGATGCGCCGGGTACCGGCAGCCCCAGCTTTTTGCAGAATGCGGCAAACCGCGGATCACTCTTGTAACGAAGCAGCAAGGGATCCATCAGGATATTGCTGAGCCCGGGATCACGCTGATCCCAGGCATGTTCCAGCCAGATGAACATCTCGTCCGGGTCGTTGCGCAACGCATAGACCTGGGCGATCTGATAGGCCGCTGCGTCAGCCTGGTTGTGGATCAGCGCCTTCAGCGCCGCATCGGCAGCCGCGCGATCAGGGCCGATCTGCAGCGCCATCGCCTCGGCAATCTCCCTCCACTCGGCATCGGGCTCCTGCCCGGCGACCTGCAACGCGGCAGCGGCGTCGCCGCGAGCGATGTCGACCATGGCCCATTGCACATGGAAATTCACGGCCGAAGGTTGCAGCTCGATCGCCTTGCGGATCGCCTGCTCCGCCTCATCAAACCGACCCAGCGCGGTCAGGTCGATGGCTAACCAGTTGTACCAGGTAGCATGCAGCGGGTCGCTCAGCAGGGCCTTCCTGATCAGACTGACGCCATCCTCAAGGTGCCCGAGCGTCGCCCTCAGCATGCCGAGCTGAAAGGTCGCTGCCGCATCACTGGGTGACAATTGCAGGGCACGGCGAAATTCCACTTCCGCTCCGACCCGGTTGAATCCGATATTGCGCAACACGATGCCCTGGGCCGTGTGTGCCAGCGCCAGGTCGGGGCTGAGCGCGAGGGCCGTGGCCGCCGCTGCACTGGCGCTGGCATTGGCCTGCTTTTGCTCATCGCCATTCAGGAACTGCCCCGCCAGCACCGTCCAGGCAATCGCCAACTGCGCCTGGGCGGCGGCGTAGGAAGGATCAATCCGAATCGCCCTGCTGTAATAGTCGATCGCCTCGCGCAAGGCCTTTTCACTATTTCGGCTGACCAGAAAATTTCCCTGCAGATAGGCACTGTAAGCATCGAGACTGCCACCCGGCGGGCGATCGCTTTGCACCACCGCGCCGCCCCCGGCGAGCAGCCGCGCCTTCAATGCGCCGGCGACGGCGCTGGTGATCTCGTCCTGCAGGGCAAACAGATCACGATATGGCCGGTCGTAACGTCTGGACCACAGCGTGGTGCCATCCGCCGCACGCACCAGCGAGGCGCTGATGCGCACCTGGTCGCCCGAACGCCGCACCGTGCCCTCGAGCAAGTGCGCCACGCCAAGTCTTTCGCCGATGGCCTTGCTGCCATCCTTGCTGTCGCGAAACTGGAATGCCGAATTGCGACTGATCACTTTCAGCCCGCTGAACTGCGACAACGCGGTAATCAGATCCTCGGACAATCCGTCGGAAAAGAACTGCTCGTCCTTGTCGTCACTCTCGTTGGCCAGCGGCAGTACGGCAATGGAGCGTGCCTGCACACCTGCCATTTTTGCCGAATCCTTGCGAAATACCAGCTGATTGGCCAGCAGCAACACGACCGCAAGCAGCAGGATCGCGATGATGCCCCGATCCATCTTCTTGCCGGTGTGGTGAGCAATCGAATCGTCCGGATGGATCTCACTCTCGAGCTTCAATCCTTCGGGGGTCACCTCGTAGAACCACGAGAAAACGAGGAAAAACGGGAAGCCGATCACCGCCGCTGCGATCAGCCAACGCACCACCGAGTCAGGCACGCCGAACACCGGAAAAAGCTGGGCCGTGCCCTGCGCCAGTGCCCACGCGGCTCCGGCATAAAGCGCACCCGCCCGCAGCACATTGCGGCGTCGAAGTTCCGCAAGAAACGAGATTTTTTTCACTGTCGTGACGCCTTCGGGGCAATCTCCGCGACACGGCCTCGAATGCCTTCGAACCAGCGCACTGGCAGCATGGAACGCGTCCAGGGAGAAAAAAACCGGTGCCCACTACCCTTCCTGACCAGACCCACAGGCGCGGGCCGCGGCAGCTCTCCCCCCTCATACAGCGCTGTGCCGGCGGTCTGCATCGAGCAAGACTAGCGAGTTTCCCGAGTACTGTCATGGGTCACGAATCGCCCCTGCGACGAGAGCCGGAATTGCCCAGGGCGACCACCCCCTCACCGGCCGACGCAGCCTGGTTTCAATACTTGGCAGTTCAGATCTCGCCCTTGCCAGCGAGCATCGTAAGAAACTCATCGTCCTCGATGCGGCGGGCTGGCCACCACAGCCGCATCCGCAAGCCCAGTGGCAAGCGTGCCGGCTCCCTGCCGTAGGGGGACTTGCCCGACTGGATACGCAAGCTGGCGAGGTCCATGGATTTTCTGACCGCAGTACGACGTTTGCTCTGGATACGCACGAAGCCCGCCGCATGCAGCAGATTGATCAGCGCCGGGCGGCTGAAAAGCACCAGGTGCCGGGGTGTTTCCAGACCGCGCCAGTGCACACCCCAGCGCCGCGCACCGCGGCTCTGGATATTCGGCGTGTCGACGAACACCACCCCGCCGGGTTTCAGCAGACGATGGACGGCCCGAAGAAACATGACCGGATCATGCACATGTTCCAGCACGTGGCTCAAGGTGATGGCGTCGAAACACGCGGCCTGCGCAGCAAACAGCTCGATGCCACCGAGTTGTGCTTCCAGCCCCCGTTGCCGGGCGACATCAACGGCCACTTCATCTGCGTCGATCCCGACGGCTTGCCAGCCAGCATCGACGGCATTGCGCAGATAGTCACCATTGCCGCAACCGACATCCAGCAAGCGCTGACCCGGGTCGGGGCGGGGCAGAAAGCGAAATTCGGCATCGCGTTTCTGTCGGCGCAACGGCGAAAGCCGCGCCAGCCAGGCTCCCAGCGGGCTCGACGGCTGGCGCTGCGTTCCATAGCGCGCATTGACATAGCCATGGGTCAGCGCAAGCTTCAGCGACCGCAGACCACCCGACGCGCGCCGTTGTTCGCGCACGCGGCCGCTGGCATGGGTGTAGTAGACGGCATAGGCCCTGCCGATACTGGCCTCGTTTGGCCGCGGGTCGAGATAGGCGCTGTGGCAGCGCGTGCAGAGATACAGATTCCATCTCCCCGCCGCCGATAGAAAAACGTTGTCGACCAGCTCCCGATGCAGCAGTTCACGGCCTGCATTTCCGCAGGCCGGACAGGCCGCCACGTGCTCCAGATCCTCGATGGGCCACGGCGTATTCCAGACGGGGGGCGATGCTTCTGCGTGGACGCTTTCCGGCATGTTTCGGTCCGAGCCGTTGCGGTCGTGGCGGCATGAGTGTCGGACAGTGCCACAACACGGCGCGACGCGCCTCTGCCGCAGGATCCAGCGGCAACGATCATTCACGAAACGCAGGGCATCCCCGCAGCAGCCAGCGGCCCAATGCGGACCGCTGGCTGACCCTCAGCCGGTGCGATGCAGCAATTGATTGATGCCATCGCTCAGCGACCGCACGATCGCGCTGCCCTCGGCGTGAATGGTCAGGTTCGGATCACCCTGATTGACGCGCTCGATGACATCCAGCATGCACTGCAAGGGTAGCCACGTTTGCCGCCATTGCAGCAACACCAGCAGCAGCGCCACCGCGCCGAAGCCCAGCGCACCAAACAGCCACGGCAGCGCGGCCAGATCGAACAGCCCGCTGGCCTTTTCCGGCCCTACCGCCACCAGTGCAGCACGCCCACCGGAGGTATTCATCGGCGAGACCCAGGCCAGCACATGACCCTGGCCATCGGCCAGCTCCATGGCTCTGCCCGCGCGATCGCCCACGGCCAGCACCTCGGACAGTCGCGCCGACAAGGTCCGCTCGGTCCAGCGATCCAACCCGCTCGAAGGGGCCGGGGCAGCCCCCGGGTACGGGTCCATCAGCAGGGCGACATCCACGCCTGAGATGCGCTGAATGGCGACCGCAAAAGCATCGTCCACATGCGATGCGGTGAGCAGCACACCTTGCAGCACTCCGCCGCGCAGCAGCGGGCTCACCGCCACCCACAACAACTGTCCATGGTCGACCCACATGCCCTGCTGTGACTTCAGCTGGGTGATCGCCCTGGTAACCAGCGGGTCGCGACGAATGCTCTGGTGATCCTTCAGCAAGATGCCTGACGTCGCGATGGGCACGCCTCGCGTATCCAGCACCATGGCGATGTCATAGCCCTTGCGGCGCTCCTGCAACAGGTCGCTGATCGACGCGCTGTCGACGTTGCCACCCAATTGCGGGTTGGGGATCAACGACTGCGCCACGTAGTCGACGAAGGCCGAGTCCTGCGCCAGCATGTCGGCACGCAACTGCAGCTCGGCCAGCCGATTGGCTTCCAGCTCGCGCTCGACCGTCGCGGCTACCTGCACCTGGCGCAAGGTGTTGGTGGCCGCGACCCGATCCACTCGCCACAGGGTCACGCTGCAGGCCAGTACGGTCAATACGATCACCGAGGCAAGCCCGGCCAGCAGAAAGCGGGTCGCGGGCTTCACGGCGACGTTCCGGTGTTGAGCTGGGTATCCATCCGCGGCTTGATCGCCAGCAGCTTCTGGGTGACCGACTCGGCCAGCGGAAGGGTGACCGCACGACTCACCGGTTGCGCGCGCGGGTTCCAGAAATGCAGGGTGCCACGCCCCGCCGGCAAGCCACGCAAGGTAAAGCTGCCGTCCGCCGCGACATTGCCGACATAAGGCGTGGCCACCACCAGCATGTCCAGCTCCATCGAACGGTGCACGTTGCAGCCAATCAACACGACACCTGGCCGGGTGAAAGTGTGCGATGCCTTTTCACCCGCCCCCTGGTAGCCAAGATCGAAAGGTGAGCCTGGCGTCACCGAGAAGACGTTGTGGCGCACATCGTCCAGGTTGACGAAGGTCACCGTGCTGCCCAGCGGAATCGCGATCGCCTCGGGGCTGAAGTCGCGATTGTGGGTATAGACGGTGAACTGCCCTGGCTTGACGCGGCCAGTGCCTGCGCTTGGCTCGAAATACACCAGGGTATCGGCCAGCTCACCCGCTGCGACCTGCTGACCACGAGCGGCGCCAAGCTCGACATGTCCACTGAGCTGCGATCTGCCGGGAGCCGGCGTGGCAACTGAGCGGGAAATTTCCGCGTCTGCTGCCGGCCGGGCAGGGGCACTGACATGGGAGATCCGATGTGTCGGCGGTGGCACAGCTGACACTGCCTTCGCGGGCAGCGGCGGGGGAGCCACCGTAGCCCCCGGGACAACCGGAACCAGGGTCGACACAGCCGGTGCCATCACCATCGCTGCAGACTTGGCTGCCGACGGGATGATGGTGGTGGTGGATGGCACAGTCGGCTTTGCGGCAGGCGCGCTGCACGCGCCGAGCAACAACAGCAGCCCGGCCAGGCTCGAACGAAAAAGGCACATGTGACCCCCTGAGGTCTACTGGGAAGCTCACGCCCGCCGGCAGCACCGGCGGGCACATGGATGATCGGGCCGCGGACGCCGCCCGGATGACTCGTCGACTAGCGGGTGATCACGGCCGAGTGCATCGGCGCCAGCTTGGCCAGCAGCTTGTTCTGTGCCCGGAATGGCACGTTGTTCTTGTCCATGGCGACCTGCAGGTCTTCGACCAGGGCGTTGAATGCCGCACGATTGATGCCGAGCTTGCGATGCACCTTCTCCATGTCCTTGCCGGTATAGGTGCATGGGCCATCGAGAATCACGCAGAACTGATCGACCAGCTCGACCTTGATGTGCTCGCGATCGCTATCGACGAAATACGGGCGCGTGCGCGCATCGGCCATCAGATTGACCATGAAGTCATTCATCAGGTTGACCAGGCCCGGCTTGCCGCCAAACTCGTCGAATACCGGCTTGAGCGAAGGGTCGCGTGGTGCGCTGGCGGCCATCGCAGCAGAGGGTGGCGACATGCTGTTCTGCGCGAGCGCAGCCTGGGCAAACAGCACGGTGGCAGCAACGACGACAGCGTGGAGGGAATACTTGAACATGGGTGTGCTCCTGAAAGGCAAAGGGAGTTCGGCCGGGGCCGATCAGAATCCGACTTGCACCGAGGCGTAGAGACCTCGTTGATTGTTCTTGATCACGATGTTGCCGAGGTCGGCATAGGCCACGGTCAACGAGACGTACTTGTTTGGAGCCCAGGCAACGAACGCGTCATACCAGTCGCTCTCCTTGGCGATACCAAGATTGTTCGGTTTCTGCCGATACTCGGCACCGATCGCCCAGTGGCGACTGAGCAGATACGCCACGGAGCCTTCGAATTCCGGCTTGTAGGCGTTGTTGCGATCACCGCCGAAGCCGAGGATGCCGATCTGGTTGGCCTTGGTGTAGCGCAACGTGGCATTCACCAGCAGGCTCTCGCTCAGGAACAGCTTGGTTGCGTTGACGTAGTAGTCCGTGCCCTGATCAGACCTGGCACCGATATAGCTCAACACGGCCGCCTGGTTGTTCTTCTTGTGCTGCACGCCAAACGATACCTGCGGCAGCCAGCGGTCCTGATCCAGCACCACGTCACCGAACAGGCGCACCTTCACGCCCACGATGTTTTGCTGAAAGGTGAACCCCTGACCCAGGCCCAGCGACGCGCCGACCTGCTCGGTATTGAAGCGCTGCTGCGCCACCGACAGTTCCACCCGGTTGTACAGGCCCACCATCGCGCCCACCTCGTCCAGGTGGTAATCCGGCAGCGTTATGTGGGTATAGAACGCGTTGCCGCCCACCTCGTCTGCCGTACCGTAGCCGCCGATGACAGCCCACGGCGTCAGTCCGCCACCGGCCGAACCCTCGACCTCGGACACGCCGCCGGTCAGCAGCAGCTTGTTGCTGAATGACGGCGTGTTGCTGTCCGCGGCGGCGCTGTCGCCGAGGCCGCCCGCAGCGGCAGCCACGGCTGTGCTCGACAGCAGCCCGCCACCCAAAGCCATGGCGACAAACCAGGCCGAGCGGCCATATCGATGCTTTTTCATGAAAATCCCCTGATCGGAAGAACGGCGAAATCCGCACGTGGCTGGAGGTACGGATCAGCCGGGCGGAAGGATGCAAGCGGAGTGCACAACTTCATCAATGCAGCTCGTGCCAGCTGCCGTTCACGCCATCTCCATCGTGGTCGCCCGGCTTTTCGTCGCCCACGAACAAGTACAGCGGCCGCCCCCGGTAGAGCCACTGGCGGGTGCCGTCGGTCCGTTGACTGATGCCGTAGTCACCACTCGGCTCGCTCGTCTTGTCAGCCAGATAGGGCGGCCATACCGCCTCGCAAGCACCGTAGCAATGGCTGGTTGCCGAGGTGCCATCGGGGTCGTAGGCGTAAAGCGTACGACCAGCGTTATCGACCAGCCGGCCCTGCGCACCGCGTTGTGGCGGCGAACCAGCCGCAGCCGTCCCGGCAAACATGGCCAGTGCCAGCAAGGCGGGTGCGTATCGAAAAATCTTCATGAAATTGCCCGTCGAAAGCTCAGGCATGTCGCCTGCGCGAGCAGCTACGGGCGCAACCGACCGACGGATGCACAAACGCTCGCCGCCCTTTCAGCGGGCACGACTCGCCTCGTTTCTTCGCACTCGCCCCAACGCAGCGATCAGCTCAGCAGCCGCTCGCAAATGGCCAGATACAGTGCCGGCAGGCGTTGCAGGTCGGCCACCGACACGCACTCGTCGACTTTGTGGATGGTCGCGTTGAGCGGCCCCAGCTCGACCACCTCGGCGCCCAGCGGCGCAATGAAGCGGCCGTCCGACGTGCCGCCGCCGGTGCTTTGCTCGGGGTCCAACCCGCATAACTCGCGGCATACACCGACCACCGTTTCGCGCAGCAGGCCGCCCGGCGGGGTCAGGAACGGCTCACCGGAGAGGTTCCACTCCAGCGCATGGTGCAGGCCATGCCGCTGCAGGATCGCCTCGGTACGTGCGCGCAGTTCGGCCGCCGTACTGGCCGTGCTGTAGCGAAAATTGAACAGCGCGGTGAGCGCACCGGGAATGACATTGGTGGCACCGGTGCCTGCATTGAGGTTGGACACCTGGAACGAGGTCGGCGGGAAATCCGCATTGCCCTCATCCCAGCGCTCCGCAGCCAGCTCGACCAGCGCCGGGGCGAAGGCGTGAATCGGATTGAGCGCTTTTTCCGGATAGGCCACATGCCCCTGCACGCCACGCACAGTGAGCGTGGCCGAAAGCGAGCCGCGCCGGCCGACCCGGATCAGGTCACCGAGCTGCTGCTTCGACGACGGCTCGCCCACCACGCACCAATCGATGCGTTCGCCCGTGGCACGGAAGTGCTCCACCACCCGCCGCACGCCGTCGAGGTTGGTCGGCCCCTCCTCGTCGCTCGTCAGTAACAGGCCTACCCGGCCACGGTGATCCGGATGCGCCGCCACGAATTGTTCCAGCGCCACCACCATCGCCGCTACCGAGCCCTTCATGTCGGCGGCACCACGGCCGTATAGAAGGCCATCCCGCATGGTCGGCTCAAACGGCGGACTCTGCCAGCTTGCCTCCGGACCGCTGGGCACCACATCGGTATGCCCGAGAAAGACCAGCGTCGACGCGGCGCCCGGCTCATTGTGCAGCGCGTGCGTCGCCCAGAGATTGTCGACCTCGCCATAACGCAGGTGCTGGACGCGAAACCCCGCCTGCGCGAGTCGTTCGCCGATCAGCTGCAGGCAACCGGCATCCTCGGGCGTGACCGAGCGGCGACGGATCAGGTTGCAGGTGAGCTCAAGCACGTCGGACATGGTGTTGGGGTCCAGTTGAATCACGGTCGGGGAAGTGTGCTCGATCTTCGCACCCGGATGTGCGTCAAACAGGCTCCGGTGCGCACGATAGGACCACGCATCATCGCGCTCGAAATAGCCGGCAACCCACGCCTGCAGCTGTTCCAGCATGACGTCCTGTTGCTCGGGCGACGTGTATTTGTGCGGTTCCCACGGTCGTCGCACGTTGTTCGACAGGCATGCCGCCACACCGGGATTGAGAAAAACCAGCTCGTCGCAATGGACCGCCGCCCGCTGCACCAGCTCGCTGTAGCAGCCTTCGATCACCCAGCGCGCGTGGCTCTGGATGAAAGCGTCCAGCGCGGCGTTGATGGCCTCCGGCGGCCGTTGCACGGCAACCTGCCCCGGCTCCCACACGATGCTGTCCAGGTCCAGGTGGACCAGACCGTGCTCGGTGGCCAGCGCCCTGGCGCGGGTGCTCTTGCCCGAGCCGGAATTGCCGAAGATCAGGACTTTCACGACGGGCGGCTATTTGCCGAACAGCTTCTTGAAGCCATTGTCGGTGAAGCCCACGCTGACCGAGCCATCCGCCAGCACCACCACCGGTCGACGCACCAGCGCCGGATGCTCGCGCAGCAGCAGGGTCCACTCGGGATCACTGCCGGGGTTCTTGCGCTGCGGCAGCAGGTTGCGCCACGTGGTGGAGGACTTGTTGACCAGCGCTTCCCAGCCGCCGAGCTGCTGGGCCCAGGCCTTCAGCGTGGCCGGCGCCAGCGGACTGGCACGGTAATCGACGAACTCGTGCGCGAAGTCGAAGCGGGCCAGCCAGTTTCGCGCCTTGCGGCAGGTGTCGCAATTGGGCAGACCGTAGAGTGTGGTTTCAGACATGCGAATGTCCCGTAGGTGCCCGCTCGCGGGCGATGCGTTTACGCTTGAAGTGACAAAATCGCCCGCAAGCGGGCTGCTACACACGCAGCAGTTCGTTGATGCCGGTCTTGCTGCGGGTCTTCTCGTCGACCTGCTTGACGATGATCGCCGCGTACAGGCTGTGGCTGCCGTCGGCCGCAGGCAGGCTGCCGGCAACCACCACGCTGCCGGCCGGGATGCGGCCATAGCTGACTTCGCCGGTGGCGCGGTTGTAGATGCGGGTGGATTGACCCAGGAACACGCCCATGCCGATCACGCTGCCCTTCTCCACCACCACGCCCTCGACCACCTCCGAGCGCGCACCGATGAAGCAGTTGTCTTCGATGATGGTGGGGTTGGCCTGCAAAGGCTCCAGTACGCCGCCGATGCCGACGCCGCCGGACAGATGCACGCCAGCGCCGATCTGCGCGCAGGAACCGACGGTAGCCCAGGTGTCGACCATGCTGCCGGCGCCCACGTAGGCGCCAATATTCACGTAGCTCGGCATCAGCACGGCATCCTTGGCGATGTGCGCACCGCGGCGCACCAGCGCACCAGGTACCACGCGCGCGCCCAGGCCCTGCAGTTCGGCATCGTTACCGTGGGCGAAACGCAGCGGCACCTTGTCGAAGGCCAGCGCTGCGCCGCCGTCGACCACCTGGTTGGCGTTCATGCGGAAGTACAGCAGCACCGCCTTCTTGATCCACTGGTTGACCTTCCAGCCACCGTTTCCGTCCGACTCGGCCACCCGGCGCTCGCCGGATTCGAGCAGGTCGAGCACCTGGCCCACGGCTGGGCGAAGATGGCTGTCGATCTCGGCCTGGGTCAGGTCGTTGCGTCGTTCGAAGGCGTCGTCGATCAGGCTTTCAATAGCTTGCATGAGGCTCTTTCACTGGCAGGAATGAAGTCGGCGCGAAGGCCGTGGCAGAACGCAATGATTGCACGCGACGGCTCTGCCCGGGCAGTCCAGTGCCTGTCCGGTGCGCCCATTTGCCGACGTTGCCGCGATACGACGGCAGATCGGCGCATGGCTTCTTCACCCATTTGAAACGCAACTTGTGTACATCATCGACACTCGTGGCGGCCCGGGCTGCAGCAGCCCGTCGCTCGCGATCCAATACGTCCACAGGTGATCCAGATGATGCGCGAACAAATTCAGGTAGGGCATATGGTGTTCGTCGCCGATGGCGAAGATGGCGTGGGCTCCGTGCGGGAGATCAGACATGACCGCGCCGAGCTGCTCATCTATATCGAGAACGCCGGCGACTTCGTGTTGCCGTTGTCGGCAGTCCAGGATGTTCATTCGGACAAGGTGATCCTGAATCTCGAACGGCTCGATATCCGCGTACGCGACGCGATTCGCCATGCGCGCGATTCGGAAGATCCCGATTACGAGGCGCCTCCATCCAGCGAAACGAGCGAGGCCGAGTGAGCGCGCCAGCGACAGAAGTTGTCGGCAAGGCATGATCGGTAGAGACGAGCAAAGACTGAACCATCAGCTCGACCGTTTGGAGCGCCCGCTGCCCGGCAAGGTCCGCCGCAGCCTGCGCTGGCTGCGCGAGACGTCGTCACGCTGGGTCCGCGTACCGGTCGGCCTGCTGATGATCGTGGGCGGCCTGTTCAGCATCCTGCCCGTGCTGGGATTATGGATGCTGCCCCTGGGTCTGTTGCTGCTGGCGCAGGACCTGCCGTTTCTGCGCCGCCCGATGCGACGTGCCCTGCTCTGGACCGAGCGCCGCTGGCTGCGATGGAAGCGCTCGCGCAGGACGTCATGACGTCCACTGCACGTGCACCAGAACCGCTCACTCAGCGACTGCGTTCGGCGATGGCCTCGAACAACAGCAGGTTCAACGCATGCTGCTGCGCCTGCCACTGGGCCAGCATCGCCGGATCGATGTCCGGCTGATCATCCATCGCGGAGAGACGGCGTTTCCACCAGCTCTCGTAGCGGTAGTGCGAGACCTCGCCGTTGATATCGCTGCCGACCAGGCCGTTGCGCAAGCTGCCGATCATGTCGATCGCATGATGCAGCAGCAGGCGGCCCTGATCCCAGTTGGTGTGTGCCACCTCGGCCGCGAATGCATCCTTGTCGATGGTCAGATAACTCGGCCCCTGCTGGCTACGTTGCGACTGCACGAAGGCGTCGACCAGCGCCTCCGGGCTGTCGAAACCGCGGAAGGCGCGCGCCAGCCCGAGCCGGCGCGCCCAGCCGGTATCCACGCCCATGCTCCAGTAAGTCAGCTTGCCGCGCAGCAGCGGGGTCAGGTAGTTCTCCCACGCATGCCCGGCACCGATGTCGGGCGAGGTGATGCCCAGCACGTGCACGTGACTGACCTGCGGCAGCATCGCCACCTTGCGCACCCACGAACCGCAGTGCACGCCGAACGGAAATCGCATGTTGTCCGGGTGGTTGTCCAGCACCACGACCTGGAAACTCCGTGACGCCGGCAGTCGTGCGATCAGCGGCCAGCTCAGATGATGGAAGTCGCCACTGCCGGTAAACACCGTGCCGTACTCGGCCGGCAACAACTCGTCGAGCATCTGCCGGAAGCGCCGCATGGTGGCCAGCGAGCAGCCGAAACGGATCGACTCCTGCCAGTGCTCCAGCGGCAATACCAGCCGCTGCGGCAGCGCACCGACCGAGCGGTCGATGTCGAGTACTACCGGGCGGTGCGCCAGCTCATTCATCGCCGCTCTCCGTCGCCTGTTGCCATTGCCGATCGCTCTCGAAATGACCTCCCAAGCGACGCAGCAGCCCTCGCAGCAAGGGGTTGCGGGCATACACGGCGTGGCGGGTGAAGGTCATGCTGGCACCGAGGAAGGATTTCACTTGCGGGTCGGTCCAGCCGGCCACGTAGTGGCTGAGGCCATGCTGGCGGGCGTAGTCGAGATTGTGCATCCAGCTGACAAAGTACAGGTTGTGCTCGCGTGCCTGCGGATAGGCAAAGCCGACGTATTTGTCGATCAGCTTGCCGTCGTGCTCGAAGCACAGATTCCAGCCGATCATCTCGCCGGCATGGCGATAGACAAACACCACGCCGCCACTGCCATCATCCTGCAACACGGCGCGGAAGAACGCCGCGCTGAGGCGGTCGAAATGGACTTCACTCTGTTCGTAGACGTTGTCAAACAAGGCCTGAAATTCGGCCAGGGTCGCCTCATCATGGAAGCGCGCATCGCCCACCGGCACGACCTCCACTTCCAGATCCGCACGGGAACGGAGCTTGCGACGGATGTTTTTCCGGCGACCGGACGACAGCCGCGCCAGATATTCGTCGTTGGAGGCGAAGTCTATCGGTACCCAGGCCAGCGCCTGCCCTTCGAGCAACACGTAGCCCTCCGCCTCGCAGGCGGCGGCGAACCCGGCCGCATGGGCATTGGCTGCGACGTCGAGCAGGGGTGAGTCCTGCGCGATGTCCTTGACGATCAGCAGCCGGCATTCGCGGCCGTAGGCCTGCTTGAGACCGCGTGCCAGTGCGACGGGCGACACACCCGTCGGCAGCGGCGCGTACTCCGATACGGTGGTGCCGGCGAAGCGGGTACGCCAGCGCAGCAGGCGCCCCCACCAGCGGTAACCCGGCAGCCGCGTGACCCGCTGCCGCAACAGGTCGTCGGCCGTGGTCAGCAGGTCGAACGGCGCCACGAAGCAGGGCATGCCCTGTGGCGAACGCTCCACCGTGAAACCCAGCGGGGGATGCTGCATGAACGCCTGCAGCAGGGCGTCCGGTTCAATTTGTTCGATGAAAGGCATGAGTAAGCAATTTTGCCTAGACTAGTGGGTGCATAACATTGTCGTGTGCAGCCAGGAATCCCTTCGTCATGAACGATAGTACCCAGCAGCAAGTCTTCGAAATCATCGCCAAGCAGGCCAAGATCGACCTTGCTACGGTGAAGCCCGAGTCAACCCTGAAGGATCTTGGAGTCGAATCGCTGGACGCGATCGAGTTGATCTTCGATATCGAAGAACACTTCAACATCAACTTCCCCGAGCAGCAGGGTGCGAACTTCGACAGCGACACGGTACAGAGTCTGGTCGATGCCGTGCAGAAAGCGCTCGACGACAAGGCTGCCGCGGGCGAAGGATCGAACTGATGGCAAACCCGGCCATGCACCGTGTCGTGATTACCGGCATGGGTGCCATCAGCCCGCTCGGCGTCGGTGCCGAGGCGCTGTGGGAGGGCTTGCGCGAGGGGCGCAGTGGCATTGGTCCGCTTCGCCATCCCGAAGCCGCTCGGCTGAAGGTCAAGGTAGCCGCGCAGGTGCCAGCCAGCTTCGACCCGGCGGCCAACATCGACGAACGCACCCTGCCGCTGCTCGATCGCACCTCGGAATTTGCGCTGCATGCAGCACGCGAGGCGATCAGCCAGTCCGGCATTGATTTCAGCCAGGCTGAGCTGGGCATGCGCACCGCCGTGGTGGTGGGTACCGGCGTCGGAGGTGAAACCACACAGGATGAGCAGAGCCGACGCCTGTACGCGGAAAAGGCACAGCGCCTGCATCCGCTCTCCATCGTGCGCCTGATGACCAATGCCTCGGCCAGCCAGATCAGCATTGCCTACGGGCTGCGCGGGCCGACGTTCGCCGTGGCCAGTGCCTGCGCCTCGGCCAACCACGCCATCATCCAGGCCGCCCAGATGATCCGCTACGGCATGGTCGACGCCGCCGTCGCGGGCGGCACCGAAGCCTGCATCACCTATGGCGCCATGCGCGCCTGGGAAGCAATGCGGGTGCTGGCCGATGACACCTGCCGACCGTTCAGCGCCAACCGGCGCGGCCTGGTGCTGGGCGAAGGCGCGGGCATTTTCGTGCTGGAGTCGCTGGAACATGCCCAGGCGCGAGGCGCGGTGATTCTGGCCGAACTGGCCGGCAGCGGCATGACCGCCGATGCCACTGACATCGTGATGCCCAATGCGGTCGGCGCGGCAGCCGCCATGACCCAGGCGATGAACGAAGCCGCACTGGCCCCCGAGGACGTCGACTACATCAACGCCCACGGCACCGGCACCCAGGCCAACGACAGCTCCGAAACGCGCGCGATCCGGCTGGCTTTTGGCACGTACGCCGATCGTCTGGCGGTATCCTCGACCAAGTCGATGCATGGCCATGCGCTGGGTGCGTCGGGCGCGCTGGAACTGGTGGCGGTGATCGGCGCACTGCGTGACAGCGTGGTGCCACCCACCGCCAACCTGGACCAGCCCGACCCGGCCTGCGATCTGGACTATGTGCCGAACGTGGCCCGGCAGATGCCGGTGCGCGCGGCACTCAGCAATTCGTTTGCCTTTGGTGGACTGAATGCGGTGCTGGCGCTCAAGCGCGCACCCTGAGCCCGATTCACGCGGCACCATGAAAAAGAACCCGGCGATCACTCGCCGGGTTCTTTTTGCGCGATCCACTCGCGCGAGCAAGATCAGCCCTTCTTGGCTTTGGTCAGCAACTGGTCCAGCAGGGAGATGGCGAGGTCGATTTCTTCGTGGGTGATATCCAGTGACGGCGCGAACGTGATCACGTTCTTGTACCAGCCGCCCACGTCGAGCACGAGACCGATCTTCTTGCCGTTGTGCTCCAGATCACCGGCCAGACCGATGTCGACCATCTTGTCGAGCAGCGCCTTGTTCGGCGTGAAGCCGTCGTCGGTGCAGATCTCGGCACGCAGGGCCAGTCCCAGGCCATCGACATCGCCGATTTCCTTGTGCCGCTTCTGCAGGTCGCGCAGGCCTTCGAGGAAATGCGCGCCCTTCTTCGGCACGGTGGTCTCGTAGTCCAGCTCGTAACCCATCTTGATCACCTCCAGACCCAGCGCGGTACCGAGCGGGTTGGAGTTGAACGTCGAATGGGTTGAGCCCGGCGGGAAGATGGTCGGGTTGATCAGCTCCTCGCGCGCCCACAGGCCGGACAGTGGGTTCAGGCCGTTGGTCAGCGCCTTGCCGAAAACCACGATGTCCGGGGTCACCCCGAAGTGCTCGATCGACCACAGCTTGCCCGTGCGCCAGAAACCCATCTGGATTTCGTCGGAGACCATCAGGATGCCGTACTGGTCGAGCACCTTCTTCAGACCCTTGAAGAAACCCATCGGCGGAATCACGTAACCACCGGTGCCCTGGATCGGCTCGACGTAGAACGCGGCGTATTCGCACTGGTTCGTCTTCGGATCCCACACGCCGTTGTATTCGGTCTCGAACAGGCGCGCGAACTGGTGCACGCAGGCATCCGAATATTCTTCCGGGCTCATGCCCTTCGGGCGACGGAACGGATACGGGAACGGCAGGAACATCGCACGCTCGCCGAAATGGCCGAAGCGGCGGCGGTAGCGGTAGCTGGAGGTGATCGACGAGGCGCCGAGGGTGCGCCCGTGGTAGCCGCCCTCAAAGGCAAACATCAGGCTCTTGCCGTTCTTGAAGTTGCGCACCAGCTTCAGCGAATCCTCGATCGCCTGCGCGCCGCCCACGTTGAAGTGGACGCGGCCGTCGAGACCGAACTTCTTCTTCGCATCCAGCGCCACCGTCTTGGCCAGCTCGATGCGGGTCTGGTGCAGATACTGGCTGGCCACCTGCGGCAGCCGGTCGATCTGGTCCTTCAACACGTTGTTGAGGCGCTTGTTGCCATAGCCGAAGTTGACCGCGGAATACCACATCTGCAGGTCGAGGAACGGCGTGCCCTCGGTGTCGAACATGTAGCTGCCTTCACCGTGGCGGAAGATCTTGGGCGGATCCACGTAATGCACGGTGTCGCCAAAGGAGCTGTACTTGGCCTCGTCGGCGAGCAGCTGCGCGTCGTCGATGAAGCCGGCGGCGGTCTTGTCGATTTTCATGGGGAGCGTCCGGGAGTGATTCGGGAGTCAATACAAATGGGGTATGGGGAGTGCGACCGGACTCAGGCAACAGCGGGCGCGTGCTCGTGGTGCCCGTGGCTGGCGAGCGTGCCATCGAGCAGCTTCGGCAGAAACTCGAGCGCATCCTCGAAGCCGGTAATCGGCACGTAATCGATACCTGCCGCACGGCAATGCTCGATCAGGCGATGCTTGGCAAACACGAAATCAACGCGATCGGCAGCACAGAAATCCGACGCACCATCACCGATCAGCAAGGTCTTGGCACCGCCAGCGCTGGCCTGGGCCGCACAGGCACACTTGCAGGTACCACTGCGGCAGCCCTCGGCCTGGAACGGCGAGGTCAGCTGCCACTGCTTCGGCGGCTCAGCCGGCGCCAGGTGATTGGCGGCCAGCGGCAGATCATCCAGCCCATAGCGACCCAGAATCTGGTGAATCGCGTAGTCGAGCCCGTCGCTCACCACGCGGATCGGCACATTCAGCTCACGCGCTTTTGCCACGAAGCCGGGAAACGCGTGATCGATCCACAGCCCCGCCAGGTGGGTATCGAGCTCGGCGCGGGTCATCTGCAGCAGATCGACCTGACCGGACATGCACTCGCGCGAACCGATGCGACCGGCGCGCCAGTCCTGCTCGAGCACTTCCCAGCCCGGGCGGCCGAAGCGGTCCAGCAAGGAGTCGATCACGTCTTCGACGGAAATGGTGCCGTCGAAATCACACAGAATGGTCCAACCAGAAACAGACATCGCTTGCTCACTCAACCAACAATGCCGGACAGGGTAGGAAGACTGTCTTTCGGCGCCCTTTCCCCTGCCCCAACGTGCGCTGACTGCCGATGTGCCGGCCGAGCTCCATTTCGCCTATGCTGCCTGCCAATGTTTCGTGCACCCGCCCACTCGCGGAGAGGTCGTCTCCGACGCTCCCTCCTGCCCAACGCGCTCCTGCTGGCCTGCGTCATGTTGACGCAGCCGTGTCGCGCAGACAGCAATCCGATTACCCTGGCCTTGGGCGTCAGCACGCAACGCCTGCCAAGCTGGCAGGGCGCGAGCAACCATCGCGTCGAAACGCTGCCCTATCTCGATTTCGAGTGGCCCAACCAGGTCAGCCTGTCGACTCAGGATGGCCTGCAGGTGGACCTGATCGGCGGCTCGCTCCTGCATGGTGGCGTCTACGGCGACTACCAGTGGGGGCGCGACTCCGACGATCTTGGCGAGCTGAAACACCAGATCAACCCGCTGTCACCGCGCCTGACTCTGGGTGGCTACCTTGAGTGGCAGCTCACCAGACAGATCGACCTGGGCACCAACCTCAGCCACGACATCAACGGCGCCGGCAGCTACCTCAGGCTCTATGGTGAATGGGATTTCCCAGCACTGGGGCTGCTGCAGCACTCACTGCAACTGAACTGGCAGGCGATGAACGGAGCGGCGATGAACCGCTTCTTCGGTGTCACTCCGAGCCAGGCCAGCGCGCTCAATGTGCGGCCGTGGCGACCTGGCGCGGGCGGCCAGCTCGCGTCGCTGGAATACGACCTGTTCATGCCCACCAGCAAGCACACCGGCGTAGCCGTTGCCCTCTGTTATGGACGCCTGCTCGGCGCCGCCGCCGACAGCCCGCTGGTCACCCGCTTCGGCTCTGCCGCCCAGCTCAGCGAGTCACTGGCGTTCGTCTATCACCTGTAAGGCCACCAGCGGATTGGCTGGCTAGCGATCGTCGCGCGTCCAGATCAGACCATCGTCCTCGCGTACCGGAAAGCTGGCGATCGGCTCGTAGGCCGGCGGCTTGGTGACCGCGCCACTACGCAGGTCGAAGCGCGCACCGTGGCGCGGGCATTCCACTTCAAAACCAAACACGTCACCGCCGGCCAGTTCGCCGCCGTCGTGGGTGCAGGTGTCCTCCACCGCGTAGAGCGCGCCGTCGATGTTGTAGACGGCGATCGGCGTGTCGCCATCCCACACCAGCTTGTACTCGCCGGGCAGCAGCTCGCTGCGGCTGCCAACCTTGACCCAGCCATTCATGCGGCAACCCCCGCGAATTCCTTCAGCAGTACCTCGAAGCGCAGGTCGTCGCGGCGCGGAATACCGAAACGCGCATCGCCGTAGGGGAACGGCTTGAACTGGCCGGTACGCCGATAACCCCGGCGCTCATACCACGCGATCAACTCGCCGCGCTGTTCGATCACCGTCATGTGCATCGCGTGGCAATGCCATTCCTCACGGGCGATGCGTTCGGCCTCGGCGAGCATCTGCTTGCCAAGACCGCCGCCCTGCTGGCTCGGGTCGACCGCAAACATGCCGAAATAGCCGATCTCACCCTGCCGCTCGATATGGCAGCTCGCCTTGAGCTGACCATCGTACTCGGCCAGCAGCAACCGACTGCCGGAGCGACCGATCAAGGCGCCGACATCCGCCGCATCGGTGCGCTGGCCATCAAGCAGATGCGATTCGGTGGTCCAGCCGCGCAGGCCGGATTCGCCGCGATAAGCCGATTCGACCAGGGCGACGATCGCGGTGATGTCGGCAGCTTGTGCCGGGCGAAAGGTGATGGAGCGCGCTTCATTCATCGCGTCATGATAGTGGCGCTCACGCTCATCGACCAAGCCCCTGTGCCAGGGTGGATCAAGCCGGTGACACGCCCTTGCCGCTGCCTTCGTACACCTTCAGATGCGTGTAAACGAGCGGCAGCATGGCACTGGCGGGCAACTGCCCCGCGGCACGCTGCAGCATGTCGCCAATCACATGATCGGCCTCGATCGGATACCCCTGCCGCAGATCGCGCAACATCGAGGCGGTGAGGCTGGACCCGGCTTCGGTGAGAATCCTGCGCGAGCGCTGCAAGGTCGCCGCGCCCGGTGGATGGCCCGATCGTTCGGCAACGGCGCGGCACTCCTCGAACATGGCGAGCACCGCGGCCTCGCCGCCGGGGGCGGCGATGATCTCGCCCACCGAACCACGCATCAGGCAGGTCATGCCGGCCAGGCTGGCCAGAAAGATCCATTTGTCCCACATGTCCTGCAGGATCGTCTGGCTCGGTCGGGCATCGAAACCTGCACCTGCCAATAGCGCGCTGATCTGCTGCATGCGCTCGGAGGCGCTGCCATCGCGCTCGCCGAAGGTCATGCCGTGGGTATCGTTCAGATGCTGCACGACCCCTTGCTCATCGAGCGTGGCGGCGATGAAGCACAGGCCGCCAAACACGTGCTCGGCACCAAAGCGCTGATCGAGAAGATCCAGCTGGCGCATGCCATTGAGCAGCGGCAGGATGACAGTTTGAGGGCCGACGGCTGGGGCGATGTCCGCCATCGCCTGAGCCAGCCCGTACGCCTTGCAGCTGAGGATGATCAGGTCGTACGTGGTTTTCAGCCCACTGGCCAGCACGGTCGCTGGCGCGGGGAGATCCACGTCGCCGCTGGCGCCACGAATCGACAGACCATGCCTGGCAAGCTGCGCTGCGCGGCGCTCGCGCACCAGAAAGGTCACGTCACGCCCATGCTGCAGCAGCCGCCCGCCGAAATAGCCACCGGTGGCACCGGCACCCACAACCAGAATGCGCATCGATCAAACCCTCGTCTTGTTGTCTGGCGCGGACGCGCGCAAGCGCTCGATTTCCGCGTCCTTGTCGGTCCACAAGTTATTCACCCAACTCTGGAAGCGCGCACGGAATGCCTCGTCCTGTTCATAGTCGCCACGCACCGTGGCATCCAGTGGCCGTTCGCGCACATGCACGAGAATGTTCCGCACGCGGCCGCCGATCAGGTCCATCAGGTCGCATGGCCCGTCGGCATAGACAATGGTCACGTCGAGCATGGCCGGCAGGGCATCGCCCATGGCGTCGAGCACAAAGGCCAGCCCGCCAGCCTTGGGCCGCAACAGGTAACGGTAGGGCGACGATTGCGCATCGTGCTTGGCTGGCGTGAATCGGGTGCCTTCGGCAAAGTTCATCACCGACACCGGCATATGCCTGAATTTTTCGCAGGCACGCCGTGTCGCCTGCATGTCCTTGCCCTGCAGTTCCGGATGCCTGGCCAGGGTCTCCCGCGAGTAGCGCTTCATGAACGGAAAATCCAGCGCCCACCACGCCGGCCCCAGCAGCGGTACCCAGATCAGCTGCTGCTTGAGGAAAAAACGCAGGAACGGGATGCGCCGGTTGAACACCTTCTGCAGCACCGGGATATCCACCCAGCTCTGGTGGTTGCACAGCACCAGATAGTTGCCGTCACGGCGCAAGCCTCCCAGCCCCTCCACCTGCCAGCGGATGCGGGTAAACACCTCAAACAGGGCACTGTTGACCCCGATCCAGCTCTCCGCGATGACTACCAGAACCCGCGAGCAGACCTGGCGGAAAGCACGGATCGGCACGATCACCTTCAACAAGGTGAAGACGAACAGCACCAGCACATGCAGCACAAGATTGGTGATCAGCAGCACGATCGCCAACGGGATGCGGATCGAGCCGGGGAGCTTGGTGAACATGGGATACCGTCGTCAGCGTGGAATACGCGCAGGATACCGCCCCGGCGCTGGCACGGGAGCCATGCGTCGTTGCGACGCGCCCCTCACATCAGCAGTTTGCGTACCTTGAGCAGGGCGGCGATGAAGGCATCGATCTCCTCGAAGGTGTTGTAGAAGGCCAACGACGCCCGCAAGGTGGCGGGCACGCCATAGAACTGCATCAGCGGATGGGCGCAATGATGGCCCGAACGCACGGCCACGCCCTGCAGGTCGAGCAGGGTCGCCAGGTCGGTGGCCTGCGCGCCTTCGATCAGGAACGAGATCACCGGCTCCTTTTCCGCGGCCTCGCCGAAGATGCGCAAGCCGGGAATCTCGCGCAGCCGATCCGTGGCGTAGGCAAGCAATTCCTGCTCCCATGCATGAATCGCGTCGAAGCCGACCGACTCGTAGTAGTCCAGCGCCGCGCTCAACCCGACGAAACCGGCGATGTTCGGGGTGCCTGCCTCGAACTTGTGCGGTGGTGCGGCGAAGGTGGTGCCGTCGAAACGCACCTCGCGGATCATCTCGCCGCCGCCGAAGAACGGCGGCATCGCCTCCAGGTGCTCGCGCTTCGCCCACAGACCGCCAGTGCCGGTCGGGGCCAGCATCTTGTGCCCGGTAAACGCATAGAAGTCGCAGCCCAGCGCCTGCACATCGACCGGCCGGTGCGGTACCGCCTGCGAGCCATCGACCAGCAACGGAATGCCGCGCTTGCGGCACTCGCGCGCAATCTCGCGTACCGGATTGACCGTGCCCAGTACGTTGGACACCTGGGTGACACAGGCCAGCCTGACCTCCGGCGTCAGCATCGCCACGAACTGCTCGAGAACCAGCTCGCCGCGCTGGTTGATCGGCGCGGCCTTCACCATGGCACCACTGCGCTGCGCCACCAGCTGCCACGGCACGATGTTGGCGTGGTGTTCCATCACCGTGGTCAGGATGCTGTCGCCGGGCTTGAGCCGCGGCAGTGCGTAACTGTAGGCCACCAGGTTGGTCGCCTGGGTGGTGCCGGAGGTGAGGATCAGCTCATTGCGCGAGGTCGCGTTGATGAAGCGCGCCAGCTTGTCACGCGCGCCTTCGTAGGCTGCGGTGGCTTCCTCGCCCAACTGGTGCACGGCACGCGAAACATTGGCGTTGTGCTCGCGATAGTGCGTGTTCATCGCCTCGATCACGGCCAGCGGCTTCTGGCTGGTGTTGGCGTTGTCGAAATAGACCAGCGGTTTGCCGTGGACACTGCGTGCCAGCAGCGGAAAATCCTCGCGGATACGCTGCACGTCGAAGGCCTTGGGAGAGTTGACTGATGTGGTCATGGACTTCTGATTTCGCTTCGATGAACGTCTGCGCGGAAGAGACCATCACCCCGTCCGCTTGCTCGGGGAAGAGCGTTGACAGTAGCTGTCAGCTGTTCGGCAACTGCGCCATCAACAGGTTCGACAAGTGTTCGCGCAAGGCTTCATTCGGCAGGTCGTCGAGCATGGCGCGACAGAACGCGGCGGTGAGCAAGGCGCGTGCCTCCGCTATCGCAATGCCACGCGAACGCAGGTAGAACAGGGCGCGCTCGTCCAACTGGCCGACGGTGGCGCCGTGTGCCGCCTTGACCTCGTCAGCGTAGATCTCCAGCTCCGGCTTGGTATCGATCTCGGCGCTGGGCGACAGCAGCAGGTTCTTGTTGCTGAGGCTGGCATCGCTGCCGTCCGCCCCGGGCGCCACCAGGATCGCACCGCGAAACACGCCGCGGGCGCGATCGCTGGCCACGCCGCGCCAGTGCGAGGTCGAGCTGGTGTTCAACGCCTGATGACGGATCCCCAGTTGGGTATCCGCATGCTGCCGCCCATGCGGCATGAACACGCCGCGGCTGTGGAACTGCGCATGGTCACCGACAAGGTCAGCGTGCAGATCATGCCGCACCAGCGCCCCGCCCAGCTCCAGCACATGAAGGGTCGCGCTGGCGCGGGCCTGCAGGCGCATGGCGGTTCGCCGCACGAGATTCGTGTTTTCAGTCGTTTGCTGCAGCACCGTGTGCTGCAGCGTGGCGCCTTCCGCCAGCTCGATATCGCTGACCTGGGTCGCCAGTTGCGCTGCTGCGCCATGGCCGACGTGCTGTTCGATCAGGGTGAGCTCGGCGGACTCGCCCAGCTCGATCACGTTGCGCACATGCCAGGCAAGATCCACCGAAGTGGCGGCCGCGACGAACACCAACTGCACCGGAACGTCGATCTTCGCGCGCGCATCGACCCGCAGCACCACACCGTCGCGGGCGCTGGCCGCATTGACCTGTGCAAAGGCATCGCCGATGTCAGCGTAGTGCCGTGACAGCGAGAATCGCAGCGGCTCGGCTTGAGCGTGCAGGGCCTGCGACAGCGGCAACACACTGAGCCCGGCCGGCAGCGTGTCGAGCAGGGACAGGTCGGGCCGGAATTCGCCATTGACGAACACCAGCCGTACCCCGTCCACCCCGGGCAAGGCCCACGCTGCCGGATCGACATCATGGTTCTGCGCATCCACATCGACAGCAGCAAATCGGCGCTGACCCAGCGCACGCAGCGCCGTGTACTTCCATGCCTCCACCCGCGTATCGGGCAGCCCGCCAGCGGCGAACGCTCCGCGGTTCTGCTCACGCGCCTGATCCAGCCACGCGATACCACTAGGCGGCAACGGCGCTTCCAGCAGCGATTCGACCAACGGCAGCGAGGCCGACTGGCTCATGCCTGCGCTCCGGCCGGGTGCGACTCGCCGATGCCGCGGTAACCGTGCTCCTCCAGCTTCAGGGCCAGCGATTTGTCACCACTCTCGACAATGCGCCCGCCGGCCAGCACGTGGACGAAGTCGGGCACGACGTAGTCGAGCAGGCGCTGGTAGTGGGTGATCATCAGGAACGCGCGATCGGGCGAGCGCAGCATGTTGACGCCTTGCGCCACCTGTTGCAGCGCATCGATATCCAGGCCCGAGTCGGTCTCGTCCAGAATCGCCAGTTTTGGCTCCAGCACGGCCATCTGGAAGATCTCGTTGCGCTTCTTCTCACCACCGGAGAAGCCTTCGTTGACCGCGCGATGCAGCAGTTCGTCGGAAATCTGCATCACCTTCAGCTTCTCGCGTACCAGCTTCAGGAACTGCATCGAGTCGAGTTCCTTCTCGCCACGCGCCTTGCGCTGTGCGTTGGCGGCCGCACGCAGAAAATAGGTGTTGTTGACGCCGGGGATTTCCACCGGGTACTGGAAAGCCAGGAACACGCCAGCGGCCGCGCGTGCTTCCGGCTCCAGCGCCAGCAGATCGATCCCGTTGTAAGTCACGCTGCCGGCGGTGACTTCGTAGCCATCGCGACCGGACAACACATTGCCGAGAGTGGACTTGCCGGCACCGTTCGGCCCCATGATCGCATGCACTTCACCGGCGTTGACGGTGAGGCTGAGGCCCTTGAGGATTTCCTTGCCTTCCACGCGCGCGTGGAGATTTTCAATTTGCAGCATGCTCATTTTTCCGATTCCGAAATAGCCAGCTGGCAGGACCCGCTGCCAACCAGAGAAATATCACCTTCGATGACGCTGGACCGGACCGGTGCGCCAAGGTCGCAATGGGCCGCCAACGGCAGCTTGCTCACCTCGGCGTACAGCGTGTCATCCGACAGCCATCCCGGCTGCCAGGCGACGTCAGCCGTCGACAACTGCAGGCCCCACGGCGCGGTGTGCTGGTAAACACTCACCAGCGGCACGTGCGCCCGCCACGAAAAGCGGCGGATCGGACCTACCGAGAAATGTCCCTGCGCATCGGTGACCGCTTCCTGCGTGATCGCCGCCGGCGACACCGTGCGCGATGCCGTCATCAAGTCGGCCAGGCGCACATGCGCCCCTGCCACCGGCTTGCCTGCACGACTCACCGTGCCGCGAATTTCCGGCGCGGTGAGATAGTGATGCGGCCACGGCACACAGCCGGCCAACCCCGCCACGACCAGGCCCAGTGCAGCCAAGCGCAGGAAACTCATCCGACTGCACCTTCGAGCGACACCTCAAGCAGCTTTTTCGCTTCCACCGCGAATTCCATCGGCAGTTCGCGGAACACCTGCTTGCAGAAGCCATCGACGATCATCGAGACAGCGTCTTCCTCGCTGATGCCGCGGGCACGGCAATAGAACATCTGGTCGTCGGAGATCTTCGAGGTGGTGGCTTCGTGCTCGACGATCGCGGTGGGGTTCTTCACTTCCATGTACGGGAAGGTATGCGCACCGCACTGCTTGCCGATCAGCAGCGAGTCGCACTGCGTGTAGTTGCGCGCACCCTCGGCACCCTTCTCGATCCTGACCAGGCCGCGGTAGCTGTTGGAACTGCGCCCGGCACTGATGCCCTTGGCCACGATCTTCGACTTGGTGTGTTTGCCGAGATGAATCATCTTGGTGCCGGTGTCGGCCTGCTGGTGGTGATGAGTCAACGCCACCGAGTAGAACTCGCCGACCGAGCGATCACCGCGCAGGATCACGCTGGGGTATTTCCAGGTAATGGCCGAGCCGGTCTCGACCTGGGTCCAGCTGATCTTCGAATCATCACCGCGGCAGTCGCCACGTTTGGTCACGAAGTTGTAGATGCCGCCGACACCGTTCTCGTCGCCGGGATACCAGTTCTGCACGGTGGAGTACTTGATCTGTGCGCCTTCCAGCGCCACCAGCTCGACCACCGCTGCATGCAACTGGTTCTCGTCACGCTTGGGCGCGGTGCAGCCCTCGAGGTAGGACACATGACTGCCCTCCTCCGCCACGATCAGGGTGCGCTCGAACTGGCCGGTGTTCTGCGCATTGATGCGGAAATAGGTGCTCAACTCCATCGGGCAACGCACACCCTTGGGAATGAACACGAAGCTGCCGTCGGAGAACACCGCCGAATTCAGCGCCGCAAAAAAATTGTCGCCAGTCGGTACCACGCTGCCGAGGTACTCCTGCACGATCTCGGGGTATTCACGCACCGCCTCGCTCATCGAGCAGAACAGCACGCCGGCCTCGGCCAGCTGCTTGCGGAAGGTGGTGCCGACCGACACCGAATCGAACACCGCGTCCACCGCCACGCCGGCCAGTGCCGCGCGCTCGTGCAGCGGAATGCCCAGCTTCTCGTAGGCCTCCAGCAAGGCCGGATCGACCTCGTCCAGCGACTTGGGGCCTTCCTTGGGTGCGGCGTAGTAGCTGATCGCCTGGTAGTCGATCGGCTCGATCTTGAGTTTGGCCCAGTCCGGCTTCGGCATCGTCAGCCAGTGGCGGTAAGCCTGCAGCCGCCACTCGGTCATCCAGCCCGGCTCGCCCTTGATCGCGGAAATCTGGCGAACGGTTTCCTCGCTCAGCCCCGGCGGCAGGCCGGTCATCTCGATCTCGGTGACAAAGCCGGCCGAGTAGCTGCGACCGAGTACCTCGGCTACATCGGCGTTGTCGCGGAGCGTGGCGGCGCTGCTGCTTTCATTGATCATGCGACTATTCATCAGGTGGTGGTCTCGCCGGTTTTCACGGTGACGGCAATTTTCTTGCCCGGCGCGCCGGGATGCAGCATCTCAGCCAGGCTCACGGCACGCAGCGCGTTGTCCAGAATGCTGTTCACTTTCTGCCAGCTGCCGCGCACGCCGCATTGCGATTCGCGATCACATTGCCCTTCGGCGGCGCTGCATTCGGTCATGCCGATCGGGCCTTCCAGCGCTTCGACGATCTCGGCCAGCGAGATGTCGCTGGCCGGCCGCGCCAGACGGTAACCGCCGTTGACGCCGCGGAACGACTCCACCAGGTGGGCGTGTCCAAGCGCCTTGAGCAGCTTGCTGACCGTCGGCAGCTCCAGATGCGTCTCGTCGGCGATCTGCACCGTGCTCAACACGTCAGCCGGATGCGCGGCGATGCAAGTCATCACCACGGTGGCGTAATCGGTGAGTCGGCTGACGCGGAGCATCGGTGGCCTTCCAGCGGTAGTTTTTTGAATCGGGACTAAAATGGTACTGATTCAGGCTCGATGGGTCAATCCCGAGCACTGCACCACGACCGGGCAAGCACTCCCCTGCATTGCCCGCTTCTCGTGCATTCGCCCGATTCGCAAGCGGGTGAGCCCCGCGCAGAGCCCATTGTTGCGCTGGCATGCATCGTGCTGAACGAGTCCCAGGATTGACGCTGGGGAGCAATGACATGAAGTGGATCACGGCCATCATCAAGCCCTTCACACTGGACGACGTGCGCGAGGCACTGACCGACGCCGGCGTGCAGGGCATGACCGTGACCGAGGTGAAAGGCTTCGGCCGCCAGCACGGCCATTCGGAGTTGTATCGCGGCGCGGAGTACGTGGTCGATTTTCTGCCCAAGCTGAAGATCGAAGTAGCGGTCAGCGATGATCAGCTGGAGCGCGCGATCGAGGCCATCAGCAGCGCCGCGCGCACCGGCAAGATCGGCGACGGCAAGATTTTCATCGCCGAGCTCGAACAGGTGGTTCGCATCCGCACCCAGGAGATCGGCGCCGACGCGCTGTGAAATTTCGCGGCATCGGATGGTTGCCGCCACGCTCCCCATATCGTCAAACGTCCCCGCCGCCGCGCTGACCCGCGAGGCGCATCTCGCCAGGCCGCAGCCTCATCGCTAAGCTGGCAGCTCCCCGCCAGACCGATGCGACCATGAGCCAACCGCAAGAACGCAGTGCCCGGCGCCTGGCCTGGACCCGGCAAGCGCTGGGCGACTCCACGCTCCAACTGGAGCCCGCATCGGCCGACGCCAGTTTTCGCAGCTACTGGCGCACCCACCATCAGGGCCGCAGCTGGATCGTGATGGACTCGCCACCCGCACTGGAAGACCCTTCCCCGTGGCTGGCCATCGGCCAGCAGCTCGGCGCTGCCGGCCTGCATGTGCCGAACGTGCGGGCGCATGACCTGCAGCAGGGCTTTCTGCTGATCGAGGACCTCGGCACGCAGCTCTATCTGCCGGCGCTGAACGAGAACACGGTCGATCGCCTCTACGGTGACGCCATGGAGGCGCTGCTACGCATGCAGCGCGATGTGGTTGGCTCATCGTTGCCTCCGTACGACCGCGTCTTCCTCCGGCGCGAGCTGGAGATCATGCCGGAATGGTTTCTCGGCCGGCATCTAGGTCGAGTGCCGGACAGCGGGCAGCGTCAGGTACTGGATGCAGCGTTCGCCCTGTTGCTGGACTCCGCGGAAGAACAACCACGTTGCTTCGTGCATCGCGACTACCACAGCCGCAACCTGCTGGTGGTCGGCGACAACAACCCCGGCATTATCGACTTTCAGGGCGCGCTGCATGGCCCTATCGCCTACGACCTCGCCTCGCTGCTGCGCGACTGCTACATCGTGTGGGATCGCGAACAGGTGGAGGCGTGGGCCGAGCACTATCGGCGGCGCCTGCGCGCGGCACAGCTGATCGACGAGACAGTCGACAGCGCCCGCTTCCTGCGCTGGTTCGATCTGATCGGCCTGCAGCGGCACATCAAGGTGCTCGGTATCTTCTGCCGACTGAATTACCGCGACGGCAAACACGGCTACCTCGACGACCTGCCGCGGGTTTACGACTATGTGACCACGGTGGCCGCGCGCTACCCCGAACTCGCGTCGTTCGTGAGCCTGCTCGAAGACAGCGTTGCCGGCCGTGATCTGCGCGTGCCGGTGAAGGCATGAGGCACGCGCTGATTTTTGCCGCCGGCCTGGGCGAGCGGATGCGCCCGTTGACCGACCACACGCCGAAACCGCTGCTGCTCGCCGGTGGCAAGCCACTGATTGAATGGCATCTGCAGGGACTGGCCGCCGCGGGCGTCCATTACGTGGTGATCAACACCTCGCACCTGGCCGAACAGTTTCCGCAGGCGCTGGGCGACGGCTCACGCTGGGGCCTGCGCATTCGCTATGCCTACGAGGGCGTCACGCCGCTGGAGACCGGCGGCGGCATGCTCAACGCACTGCCGCTGCTGGGCAGCGAGCCGTTCATCGCGGTCAGTGGCGATGTCTTCTGCGATGCGGACTTTGCGGCACTTCCGGTCGAGCCGGCCGGGCTCGCACACCTGCTGATGGTCGACAACCCGGCGCACCACCCGCTGGGCGATTTCGCGCTGGATGCGCAGGGCTTCCTGCACGAGCACGGCGAGCCCAAACTTACCTTCAGCGGCATCGGCGTGTTCCGGCCACAACTGCTTGAGGATTGGCGGCAGGCGATCGGTGCAGCGCCCGGTGCCGACGCCACGCCAGCGCGCTTCAAGCTGTCAGCCCTGCTGCGCGCAGCCATGGCGGGCCAGGGCGTGAGCGGGTCGCGTCACGGCGGACGCTGGACCGACGTCGGCACACCCGAGCGACTGCAGCAGGTGGACGCCCAGCTCCTGAGTGCCCGCCGCGACGGCTAGATTCAGTGCAACACCGGCCGGCTGGGCGCTGCCGCGGCGCTGGGCTGCGCGATCGAGACTGCATCATGCGCAGGCGAGATGGTCGCCGGCAGCGGCGGCAACAGTTCACCGCCCACCTGGGCGGTTGGCGCGGGCGGCGACGCTCCGGGCGCGGGCGGTGAACCACCGGTGGGCGCCGTGCTTGGTCCTGGTGCAGCGGCGGGCGCGCCGCTGTCGTCACCGGGCAATCCCGCCGTCTGCTGCGACAACGCCGCATCCTGGGCCTGCTTGGTCATCACGATGATGCTGATGCGGCGGTTGGTCGCGTCGCGCGGATCGGCCTTGTCGAAGGGAACCGCCGAGGCCAGACCCACCACCAGGGCGATCTTGTCGCTCGCCAGACCACCGGCAATCAAGGCGCGTCGCGCGGCATTGGCCCGGTCCGCCGACAACTCCCAGTTGCTGTAGCCATTGCTGCCGCTGTACGGCGCATCATCGGTATGCCCCGAGATGCTGAGCATGTTCGGCACGCTGTTGATCGTCTTGCCCAGCTCCTCAAGAATATCCACGGTATAGGGCTTCAGTGTCGCGCTGCCAATGTCGAACATCGGCCGGTTGAGCTTGTCGATGATCTGGATGCGCAGCCCTTCGGGCGTGATGTCGATCAGCAGCTGGTCCTTGAACGGAGCGAGCGCCTGGCTGCTCTGGATAGCGGCGTTCAGCTGCTGCATCAGCTCTTCGAGGCGCTGCTTTTCCTGGAACCTGGCCTGCTCCGCGGCAAGCTTGATATCGCCCTTGGCTACTGGCGCGCCATGCTTGTCATTACCCGGCCCGCGCGGCATATCCATCGCGCCACCCAGCTTGATGACACTATCGCTGGCACCGCCGGGTCCGACCTTGCCGGGCGGCGCCATGGTGGCGGTGCCCGGCGTATTGCTGGGGTTCTTGAAGTATTCCGATACCGCCGCCTTCTGCTCGCGCGTGCCCACGCCAAGCAGCCACATCACCAGGAAGAACGCCATCATCGCCGTCACGAAATCGGCATAGGCCACCTTCCATGCGCCGCCGTGATGACCATGCTTGGCCTTGCGGCCACGCTTGACAATGATCGGCTGGAGTTCTTCGCTCACGCGCCTGCTCCACTGCGGTCACCTTTCAGGTGGCCCTCCAGATCCAGAAAGCTCGGGCGCGTCTGTCCCGACAGCGACTTGCGCGCAAACTCCACGGCCACCATCGGGTTGTAACCGCGCAGGTTGGCCAGCAGCGCCACCTTCACACATTCGAACGCCTTGCCGTCCTCCTGCGCCTTGCTCTCCATCGCCGAAGCCAATGGCCCGAGGAAGCCGTAACACAGCAGGATGCCGAGGAAGGTACCGACCAGGGCACCGGCGATGTGCTCGCCGATCTTGGACGTATCACCACCAAGCGACGACATCGTGGTGACGATGCCGAGCACGGCGGCGACGATGCC
>JBBQQL010000016.1:0-37811 GCA_038215995.1 Lysobacterales bacterium | reverse complement strand
CAGCCCCGAGCTGCTGCATCCGCAACACGTCACCCGTGTGCTCGATCAGCTGGCCAGCGCCGATGCGCTATTCACCGCCGACGGCGGATCGCCGATGGTATGGCTGCTGCGCCACCTCACCGCCAAGGGCAGCCGTCGTTTTCTGACCAGCCTGCTGCATGGCACGATGGCCAATGCCTACCCGCAGGCGATGGGCATGGCGGCGGCTTTTCCGGGACGCCAGGTGATCGCCCTGTGCGGCGATGGCGGCCTCACCATGCTGATGGGCGATCTGCTGACCCTGCGCCAGGAAAAACTGCCGGTCAAACTGCTGGTCTACAACAACGGCTCGCTCGGCTTCGTCGAGATGGAGCAGCGCATCGAGGGCCTGCTCGACACGTTCACCGAACTGGAGAATCCCGACTTCGTGAAACTGGCCGAAGCCTGCGGCCTGCAGGGCTGGCGGGTGGAGCAAGCCGACCAGCTGGAGTCGGCCATGCGCAGCTGGCTGGCCACCGATGGCCCGGCGCTGCTGGACGTGCGCGTCAACCGCATGGAGTTGGTCATGCCGCCCAAGGTGGAGCTGTCGCAGATCGCCTCGACCGCCCTGTTCGGAGTCAAGGCCGTACTCGACGGGCGCGGTCACGAGGTAGTCGACCTGCTGCGCAACAACTTTCTGCGCTAGCCAACAAAAACAGTTGTCGGGAAAAGCCGTCTGGGCAGCGGATTCGACCGGCGCAAAAGTCGCTCCGACTCGTGCGGGAAAACCTGATGTCACCCAGGCGCCCGTTTATGCCGTCTTGATCAGGAGCCCTTCGTCGCGGCGGGCGCCGGCTTGAGGTTTTCCAGTTGCGGCGTGTAGGCCTTGACGAAGGCATTGCGAAGCACGTTGATCACGGCAGACCAGGTGCCCAGGCTTTGATCGCCGATTTCGCCGCTGATCGGCACCCTGGTGGCAAACTGATCCTTGCCATGGTTCTTGAACACCGAGGTGACGCCCTGCGCAACCACCTCCCACGCCAATTGCAGCGGGTTCTTGTGATCGACCTCCACATCCTGCTTCCAGCTGAACATCTGCAGGTCGTGGAACAGGGGCTTGGCATAGCCTTCCAGATGGCCGTTCGTCGCGTTGAGCTGCATCACGAAGTCACCGTTGCCGCTGGCAAAATCCAGCCCGGTGTAGGCGCGGGCGAGCGCGTTGAGCTGCTTCAGATCGATCTTGTTGATGGTCAGCTCAAACTCGAAATCGCCGTTCTTTTCCAGCGGGTCAAAACTGGCCTTGGTCTGCAGGTCGGCACTACCCAGCACCTTTGCCGTCGCCTGCATATCGGCCACACGACTGCCACCGCGACGATCTACATTGCTCAGATTGGTGGCAGTGCCGTTGACATCGGTCATCTTCAGATTGACCCGCGGACTGGAAACGAAGTTCTGGAACGTCACCGTGCTGTCCACGATGCTGAGCTGATCAAGCTCCGCCGGCGCAAGCAACCGCAGCTTCTGCCGCCAATCCACGCCTTTCCCTGCCTGGGACTCTCCAGGGCTGCCGCCGTCGACAAAATTCAGCTCGGCCTGGGTGAGTTTCATATTACCCCGCAGCATGCCGTGGAATATCGCGCGCCAGCTCAAGGCTATGTCCATGCGTGACACGCTCAGCAGTGGTACCGGCACCTTGGTGCTGACCTTGGTGATGGTGAACCGATCGATGCTGTAAGCGCCTCGCCACAGCTGCAGGTCAACGTTCACGAGGTGACCATGGTAATCACCCATGTGCGCCATCCTGTCGTTGAGATAACTTTTGACAGCATAGGGAAGGACGATGCGTGCGCCGATCAACAACAACACGATGGCCGCGACGACAATCAGGTTGCGGCGGCGATAAATGGTCATTCGGTTCGTCTGCTCATGACTTGAGAGCCCAGTCTAGGGAATCCGCTGGAAGCGTGCACTCTTGACTCGCATCTCGCACCAGACCGGTCCCGCACCACAACACAGTCTCGACATCGAACCGTCCAAGGTGCCCGCCTGCCTTGGGATCGGCGCGCAGCGGGCGCGACAACGCCAAGGCTGGCAGACCGCACTCGGGACCTCTTGCCCTCATTGGCACCACCGCTCATGAGCTCTCAAACCACATCGTGTCGCTCCCTTGTCGCTGTGCGAGATCAGCGTCAGCGCCGGATGCGTACCGGCACACCCTTGGAGGCCGGTGTCTTGGAGGCCTTGTCGTGGTACCACAACGGAATCAGCGGATTCATTTCCGGGTAGTAACCGCCAAGGCAGCCATCGGGCAGATTGAATGGCGTCACCGTCAGCCCGGCGACCTCGCGCTTCACGTCGTCGCCCGCATCGCCGACCAGGCTCACCACGTCACCTTCCTTCAGCCCCTGCCGCGCCATCTCGTCGGGGTTGATCAAGAGGATCGTGCGTGAGCCTTCCAGCCCGCGCAGCCGGTCACTGAAGCCGTAGATGGTGGTATTGAACTGATCGTTGGAGCGCATCGTGATCAGGTGAAAGCGTCCCGGCGCGGTGCCGATGCCCAGCGCCGACATCACGCTGGGATTGGTGAATTCCGCCTTGCCGCTGTCGGTCTTCCAGATGCGCTCATGCGCCGGATTGCCGCGGTAGAAACCACCTGGCTCGAACATGCGTGCGTTGAAATCATGGAACTGCTCGGCATAGGTTTCAGCGATCAGGTCGCGCACCAGGCTGTAGTCGCCGGTCCAGTCATCCCAGCGCCGTGTCGGGTGTGCGGGCAGCGTCGCCCTGGCGATGCCGGCCACGATCGCCAGCTCGGACAGCAAATGTTCGCTGGCGGGCTTGCGCTTGCCGATCGAGCCGTAGATATGACTGAAGCTGTCCTCGATCGACACGGCTTGCGGGCCGCTGACCTGCATGTCCTCTTCCGGGCGGGCGATACATGGCAACAGCCACGACGAGCGACCGTGCACCAGATGGCTGCGATTGAGCTTGGTGGCAATATAGACAGTCAGCACCTGCTCGCGCCAGGCCGGCTCCATCACCTCGCGATCGGGAATCGCACGCACGAAGTTGCCGCCAAGACTGACGAAGCCCTTGACCGAACCATCGCGGATGGCTTCGCAGGCATCCACCGTGGTCAAGCCCTTCTCGCGCGGCGGCTCGAAATCAAACATCTGCGCCAGCTTGTCCAGCGGCACCAGCTCGGGCTTTTCGGAAATGCCCACGGTGCGCTGACCCTGCACGTTCGAATGGCCGCGCACGGGCGACATGCCGGCACCCTGTCGGCCGATGTTCCCGCGCAGCAGCATCAGGTTGACCAGCATGCCGATGCTCTGCGAGCCATGCACGTGCTGGGTCAGCCCCATGCCGTACACGGCAATGACATTCTCGGCCGCCACATAGACGTCCGCCGCGGCCTCAAGGTCGCCACGCGACAGTCCCGAAACCGCTTCGATCTCGCCCCAGTCCGCAGCGCGTGCGGAAGCCTCGAACGCCTCGAACGCGTGCGTATGCTGGTCGATGAAGTCGTGGTCCAGCACCCTCGCCCCGCCCGCCGCCTTTGCCGCATCATCGGCAGCCAGTACGTGCTTGCACAGGCCCATCAGGGCCGCGATGTCACCGCCAGGCTTCACCTGCAAGTACATGTGGGCCAGATCGGTACCGTGTCCGGTGAGCATTTCCAGCGGATTCTGCGGATTGACGAAGCGCACCAGACCCTGCTCGCGCACGGGATTGAACACGATGATCTTGCATCCGCGTTTCACCGCTTCCTGAAGTGGATGCAGAAAGCGCGGGCTGTTTGTGCCCGGATTCTGGCCAAAATAGAAGATCGCGTCACAGTGCTCGAAATCCTCCATCACGCAAGTACCTACCGGCGAGCCAATGACCTTCTTGAGGCCGACCGAGGTGGTCTCATGGCACATGTTGGAACTGTCGGGCAGGTTGTTGTTGCCGTAGAAGCGGGCGAACAGCGCGTAAAGATAGGATGTCTCCAGCCCGGCCTTGCCCGACGCATAGAAGACCACCGACTTCGGATCGAGCGCGTTGAGCTCGGCGGCGATGCCGGCAAAGGCTTCGTCCCACGCGCAGGCGACGTATTTGTCGGTGGCCGCCTCGTAACGCAGCGGCTCAGTCAGCCGCCCCTGCATCTCCAGGTCATAGTCCTGCCACTGCAGCAGCTCGGTCACCGTGTGCTGATCGAAGAACGCCGGCGTGCAGCGATCGCTGGTGAGTTCCCACAGCGTCGACTTGGCGCCGTTTTCGCAGAACTCGAATTTGTGTGGATGTGCTGGCTTGCCCCATGCGCAGGAACTGCACATGTACCCTTCTGGCTTGTTCTGCCGCATCAGGGTCTCCACCACTGCGGGAGCTGACGTCTCGCGCCAGAAAACACTGCTGATACCCTTCAGCGAGCCCCAGCCACCGGCCGGACCGTCATAGTGAATTGGCTCCTCGCGTTCGTCAGGCATGGTGTTCTCCACGAACAAGCTGCCGGGCGATCAGAAGACTCCGTACGGAATGCGCTGCCGGCAACTCGCACTTCGCACAGGAATGATGGCTCGATGGTCATCCAGCCAACGTGAAAGCCCGGCTGCCGGCGCGAGGTGATCGTGCCGCGTTTCCTCTCTGGGTTGTTTCCGTGGCTGACGTCGAATGCGGTGTCGGTGGCCAACAACCGTTCGAACTGCTGTCATGACACCGGAGTCAGCGCATCACGGCGACCTTGACCCACGCTCTTGCATCGACGCTTGCCTGCTTCCGTGCGAACGATTGGGTGTGTCGAATTGTCGACGGCTGGCCACGACCCAGCCATGACGCCGCCCGTCACGGGCATACATCGCCCTCTTTCCTTCGCAGCCGAACGCGGCCGGGCAAGCTGGCTCGCTGGCGACACGCGGCGGGCGCGAGGACGCCGAGCACGCGGACACCTGACTTGCCGCACGCTGGTTGTGCGTCACTGCTTTCGCGCTGACCCATTTGTGCAAGACCGGCCGACCCACCACGACATAGTCTCGACATCGCGCGGGCTAAGGTGCTCCCGCCTGGTCAGACGTGGGCCAGCCTCGGGCGGAAAACCCCTGAGCCCATAACCTGCACTTGTTCCTCCACCACCGAGACCGCAGCCCATGAGCTCACATGCCACACCGCGTCGCTCCCTCGTCGCGCAAGCCATCTATGGACTTCTCAACCCGATCCCGTTCGGATTCTTTGTTGCCGCCCTGATCTTCGATGCCATTTACGCCCAGACTGCCATCATCCTGTGGGACAAGGCCGCCGCGTGGCTCATCGCCATCGGCCTGGTGTTCGCCATCGTGCCGCGGCTGATCAATCTGGCGCAGGTATGGATAACCTCGCGCACCATCGCCACGCGGGCGGAGCGGATCGATTTCTGGCTGAACCTTGTCGCCATCATCGCCGCGATTTTCAACGCCTTCGTGCACAGCCGCGACGCCTACGGTGTGATGCCTGCCGGTGTCTGGCTCTCGGCCTTGACCGTCCTTCTGCTGGCCGTCGGCCACATCATCATTGCCGTGCAGTACACCGCCTCGGGAGATTTCATCCATGAGTAAGATCCTCCTCCGCAGCGTACTGGCGCTGGCCTGCATTGCCGTCTTCGGCGGCTGCAGCGAAAAGGCGAAATTCGAACCCGTGCAGCAATCGGGAACCGACCCCACCCTGCCGAAGTTGCACAACTTTCTGGTGCCGCCGATGCAGGTGCCTGATCGCGCCGGCTGGAAGGATGGCCAGACGCCGAAGGTAGCTGCCGGCCTGAAGATCGAGAGGATTGCCAGCGACCTGAAGCACCCGCGCCAGCTTTACGTGCTGCCCAATGACGACGTGCTGGTGGTGGAATCCAATGGTCCGGGTACCGAGCCGGTAACCACGCCCAAGCAACTCATCGCCGGCAAGGTAAAGAATCTTTCCGGCAAGGGTGGCAAGGGCGGCAACCAGATCACGTTGCTGCGCAAGAGCGCGGCCACCGGCCAGTGGGAAAAGCACGTCTTCATCGAGCATCTGAACTCGCCCTTCGGCGTGCAGTTGATCGGTGACTGGCTCTATGTCGCCAACACCGACGGCATCGTGAAATTTCCCTACGTGACCGGCGAAACGCAGATCAGCTCGCCCGGCATACCCTTTGCCGACCTGCCCGGCACCATCAACCATCACTGGACCAAGGCCCTGCTCGCCAGCCCGGACGGCAGCAAGCTGTACGTGGGGGTCGGCTCCAACAGCAACATCACCGAAAACGGGCTGGCGGTGGAATACCGCCGTGCGGACATCCTCGAAGTCGAAGTGCCCTCCGGTGCCAGCCGGATCTACGCCTCGGGCATCCGCAACCCGACCGGCCTGCAATGGGAACCGACCACCGGCAAGCTGTGGGCGATTGCCAACGAGCGCGACGAGATCGGCGCCGACCTGGTGCCGGACTACCTGACCTCGGTCAAGGAAGGCGCTTTCTATGGCTGGCCTTACAGCTACTTCGGCCAGCACGTGGATACTCGCGCCATGCCGCAGCGACCGGACCTGGTGGCCAAGGCGATTGCGCCGGACTACGCCATCGGCTCCCACGTGGCGCCACTGGGCCTGCTGATCTCCGACAGCAACGCCCTGCCGGCGAAGTACCAGGGCGGTGCGTTCATCAGCGAACACGGCAGTTGGGACCGCTCCCCGCTGAGCGGTTACGAGGTGGTGTTTGTGCCCTTCAAACAGGGCAAGCCGGTGGGCGTTCCCGAGCCGGTCGTCACCGGCTTCCATTCCGCGGACGAGTCGCAACTGTACGGCGCGCCGGTCGGCCTGGTGCAGGACAAGGAAGGCGCACTGCTGGTCGCTGATGATGTCGGCAACGTGGTGTGGCGGGTCACGTCGGACGCAAACCAAACGCCCTGAGGCGCACCAGGCGTGGACCGGCTCAGCTCGCTGATCCGGTCCACCCGGGCGACGAGACGAACGGCTGGGCAGAGCCACCTCGTTTCGCCATCAAACTCGCGCAGCCGGATCCGGTGCGCGCTCCGAACCGTCAGGACCTTTGATCTTCGGGAATGCGATGAAACCCGTCAGATGGCTGCCGGGTAGACTGCTGTCAATCCCACCGTGCTCGCATTGATGTACATGTTGGCGGTCGGCGCGCCGTTCGCCATCACGCGATTGGCACCAGCGACATACGCTGCCTGGTTGGCCGGGACACTGTCCACTGCATCGGTCCAGGCACGCGAGGTAATCGAACAGGTGTGGTGATCAATGTTCACGAAGTGCGCATAGACCGACCCCGCCGGAGCAAGACTGGCCCAGTAGATCGGGCCAGCGTAGGCCAGCGCCAGAGCAATCTCCCTCAGCTCCGCGTGATCCTGCGCAAGACCGGCTCCTGCCGACGCGGCGTAGAGGTTCCTTCGACCGTGCCCATTCGCGTGATTGGTGATGAAATTGACGAACGCCGTCCTCTTCGCCAGGTTCAAATTTCCATTCAGGTGGTAGCCGAACAGCCCGCTGTTCGTCACTACCACGATTGCGCGGCAGCCCAGCACGGAGGGGAAACCGATCTCGGCCACATCGAAACCGATTTCGCGCTCGCATAGATAAATCATCTCGACTTCCTTCGATGGTGGATCTATTGATCCGGTGCAAGTGAATAACGCGCAGCGCGTGTCACCGGTGGCGGGCTGACGCCCCCACCTCGCAGCAACATCGAGGCGACGTCACGTTGAGTGGGGCAAGACCCGCTTGCGCACACGTTGAAGAGTGCGAAAAGGGAGGCGGGATCTGGTCGTATCAGGCGAGAGAGGTGCAGGGACGAAGGCGCATCGCGGAGGCTGCACCACCGATCATGCCTTGGCAAATCGGCCGGACTTTGCTTTGGGACACCTGCTGGCTGGCTGACCGTCAAAAGGATTCGTTGCAGCCAAAGCCGGCGAACCTGCCCGGCTTTGGGTAAGGCAGCCATCCGAAGGTGACAGAAGGAGCGCTGAGAAACGGGGCGACTCACTCTTTCCCTGTTTCCCGATGCGGTCTACCCAGCCATCAGTTCGTCGTATGGCGGCAGGTTGAGCACGGTCCTGGCCGCCTCGTCGCAGGCGCGCGCCAGATCCTCGCCAGCGCGCTGCCTGTCTTCCCGCAACTGGTAATCCTCCGGCTCGACATCGCCATCAGCGAAGCTGGCTTGCAGCCCGCGGATTTCCGCGGCGACCGCCTGGATCGCCACAATCAGAGTCTGACAACGGATCTTCGGCATGCGTACCTACCTGCTCAAGGGGGCGTTACCTGCTGGCAACAGCATACCGACCGAAAGCCACCGAAGATGAAGCCGGCACACCTTCCATCCGCGTCTCCGAGGCCGAGCATTCGCGAGGCCAGCCTCACCGCTTTTCCGGTTCGGCCGCTTTCGGCGTACTGAAGGCTTTGCTGTATATGCCCGAGCGATCGAAGCAACAGGCGCGGCGTTTGCCGGAGGCGAGCATGTCGCAGGCGGTGATGATGCGGCGGCCGCGGGTTTCTTCCTTCTTGCCCGAGGTGATCCAGTGGACCCAGTCGCGACGCGCTACAGGCGTGATGTCTTCCCATGTCGCGCGGGCATCAGAGTGAGCTGCCAGCGCCTTGCTCAGGTCCAGGGGCACATCGGGCTCTGGCTCCACCGCGACGGGCACCATCTCCAGCGCAACCGTGTCGCCCGCGGCAATCCTGCGGCGTCACTCAACGCCTTGCCCACCTTGAGCCAGTGGCTGCCCTGACCATCCGGCTCCAGCGTGGCCTGGAACGCATGGCCAGCGAGTGCGCCGTCCACCGTCACCATGCTGCGCGTCGGAAGTTTCGCGCTCGCCTCGATCGGCAGCACGAGGAAAGACCAGTCCGCAGCTTTCGGCGCCGCAGGCTGCAGCAACTTCGCCTTGAAACGAATTTTTGCGGTGACGTTGAGCATGGCTGGACGATGGTACTACTCGGAAGAATCAAAGCCGGATCTCTGTCTTGTCGCGACCAAGGCCAGCATTCCGTTGCGGATCAAGGCCTCACTCTGCACCAGCGAGCGGTCCATCGACTGATCAGCCAGTCGGTGGGTCTCGTCGAGCAGGCGCAAGCCTTGTGTCACATCGCCATCCAGCAGGGCGCGCAAGGCCAGGCATCGGGGCCACAGGGCGGGGCTGCTCCAGGCCGTTCTTTCCGACACCGGGCTGGCGCTCAGATGACAGCCATCGTGGTCTCTCATTGCCCGTGAAAATGCCAGCTCGGTGCTGATGCATGCCAGCAAGTCGCCGAGGCTGCTGCGCTGCTTTTGCGGCAGTTCCTGCTTCAGCCGTTCGAACGTTGCTTGCTGACCGGCTGCACTCGACCACTGGCCACGGTTCTGATGCGCCTTCAGGCGATACCACAGCGCAATGATCGTCATCGGTGGGGGCTGCGCATCGAGGGCGGCCAGTTGATCCTCCGGCAGTCGATCCGCAGTTACCCCCGATATGCTCAGAGCGAGCAACCTTGCATGAGCAAAGCCGGGATCCCGTTCGTGATGGCGGTGACGCCATTGCAGAAATTTCAATCCATCGCTGCCCAAGCCGCGTGAACTGGGGATCAGGTTGGCCACCCCGGTTGCGGCATTCAACACCGCAAAGGCGAGCATCAGCCATGCCCACGCGTGCGGCAACCACAGCAACCCCAGCGGGCCTGCGATCGCTGCGACAAGCAGGTTCGCGCCCGGCCCTCCCGCCATCATGCGAAGGCTCTGTTCACGCAAAGAGCGCGCCGGATCGTGAGCGGCAATGACGTAACCGGCAGCCCCGGGTTTCTGTCGTACGCCCCAGCGAATGCGCCAGCCATGCCGCTGCGGCGCCAATTCAATCCGACCGATGCGTACGAGCAACACCGTCATCCCAGTGCTGCGTGCCGCCAGATAGTGTCCGCCCTCATGGACGAGCAGGGTCGCCAAGCCGAGCAGGGACACCAGGATCAGGGGCAGAAAGACCACGCTCCCGTCATCCCCCAGCGCCAGCGCGCACAGGGCAATGCCGGCAAACCACGCCGCCCATGCCGTCAACCATTGCATCAACACGCCAAGCCGACCGGCCCAGCGCGGAAGGCTGGCACTCAATCCGCCGCCCTCGCTCCAACGACGCCAGCCGATCCCGCAAAAACACCGAACCGCCGTGGACTTGTACGACCGTGAACGATCGAGGCAAGCCATGCTGATCGTTTTGAACCGGCATTTGCACCGTACTGCATCGCGTTCCCCGCGGAAGATTGACGAGCCAGCCTGCCAGCAAAACGGCAGAAGCTGGCAATCAGGTCAGGCTACCCCTTTTCGAAATAAGACAGACGGAAACAGTTGACCCCAGCGGCTTGAGAAAACGCGCCCTCACCCCGATCCCTTTGCCCTGGCGACTCCCTCCTGCATATGGCCATGTTCGAAAAACTCAGAAACTGGCGCATACGGCGCATCGTCGCACGGCACCCGATTGCCGAATCGCTCTGGCGCGATGCGTTGCAGCGCTGTGCACCGGCGCGCCGGCTGGGCGCTTCCGATCAGGCCATGCTGCGCGTGCTGGCCACGTTGTTCCTGGAGAGCAAGTCGCTGGAGCCAACCAAGGGCATCCAGCTTGATGACGCCGACCTTGTCTTGCTAGCGACGCATGCTTGCGTACCCATCCTGAAACTGGGCCTGGACTGGTACGACGGTTGGCGCAGCGTCATCGTGTATCCGGACGCGTTCATTCCACGTCGCCAGCAAATCGATGCCGCGGGAGTACTTCACCAAAGCAATACCGTGTTGGCTGGTGAGGCCTGGGGACGTGGGCCGGTGATCCTGTCGTGGGCGGATGTATTGAATGCCGGGAAGAAGCCCGGGCATAACGTGGTCATCCACGAAATGGCACACAAGCTCGACATGCTCAACGGCGACGCCAACGGCTTTCCGCCCTTGCACCGGCGCATGGATCGCCGCGTATGGTCAAAGGTGTTCTCGAGCGCGTGGGATCGCCTGAAGGAGGAGCAGCGCAACGGAGCCGACTTGCCGATTGATCCGTATGGCCTGGAAAGCCCGGCCGAGTTTTTTGCGGTGGTCAGCGAGCAATTCTTCGAGGCACCGGCAAGCTTGCGTCAGCATTTGCCGGACGTCTATCGGCAGCTCGAACAGTTTTACCGGCAGCACCCGTTCTGAGCACTGCCTGCGAAGGCACGAACCTCAGGGGATGCGATAGCCAGCATGACGCCGGAATAACCGGCATGCATGATCGAAGCCACCACCCACCGCTGCGCGGCAGACCGACCCGCCCACCGTGCGGCACGCGGGCAGCCCGCAAGCGAGTCTGCCCGCGTTGACGAATGCACAGTGCGTCGCTGCTGCCCAATCGTTTGGAGCCCGGTGCGTGGATGGATCGCCCATGACCGAATCCACCTCTCCTGCACCGTTCAATCGCTGGCTCCAGCGCCTGACCTTCCCGATTTCGCCGCGTCCCCAATTGATCATGGTCAATATGGCGAGCAGCGCGTCGCGTAGGCTGTTGATGTCGAGGCACGCGAGATCAGCCATGCCCAGCATTCCATCCGTTGCGGTACCAGCAAGCATCGGGCGGGCGTGCCTGGCCAGAGCAGCGGATGGACTGCTTGCGGCCGAGGCCGGCCTGACGCCCTGCGGCAGTCCCCCATGACCACGCTCACGTTGTTGAGTTACATCAGCGCAGCCTTGTTGCTTCAAGTGGCAGCGGGCATTGGCCTGGTCGTGTGGCGGTGGCGCAGTGCGGACCTCATCGCCTCGCCAACCCCGGCCCGGCCGCTATCCTCCGGCGCCTGGGCCGGCTGGCGGGAATTTCGGGTGGAGCGCCGAGAGTTCGAGGATCCCGGCCACAGCCAGTGTTCGTTCTATCTGGCGCCACTGGATGGTGCCGCGCTGCCGCCATTCCTGCCCGGTCAATTCCTCACCTTTGCTGTCGCCACGGCGGACGCACGAACCAGCCCGCTTGTGCGCTGCTATTCGCTGTCCGAGCCGTCTGATCCGCAGCACTATCGCATTACGGTCAAGCGCACACTGGCACCTGCCAGTCAGCCGGAGCTCCCGCCAGGACAGGTCTCGAACCATCTCCACGATACGGTTCAACCCGGCGACGTGCTCAAGGTGAAAGCGCCGGCAGGCCGGTTTGTGCTCGATCCCAACCCCGATCTTCCGGTGGTGCTGATCGCCGGCGGCATCGGCATCACGCCCTTGCTGTGCATGCTGCACTGGTGCCTCGCCGAGCAGCCCGGACGCCGCGTGCATCTCTATTACGGCGTGCGCAGCGCGCAGGACCAGGCGTTCGGGAAGCTGCTGACGGACTGGGCGCAAAACCATCCGGCCTTCAGCCTGCACGTGGTGTGCAGCAACCCCACCGCCCAGGATGGCGAATGCCGGCATGCCGGATACATCGACGTGGCCTTGCTGCGCCAGACCCTGCCGGCGGGGCGGCACCAGTTCTACGTATGCGGACCGACGCCCATGATGGAGAACCTGGTGCCGGCACTGGCTGACTGGGGCGTGCCGGTAGAGGACATCCATTTCGAGGCGTTCGGGCCGGCATCCATCCGCTTTGGCGACACCGACGCAGATGAGGCCGCAACCACTGGGAGCTTCGAGGTGCTGTTCCGCCGCTCTGGCCGCACCCTGAGCTGGGATGGGCAGGATACGTCGCTACTCGACTTCGCCGAACGTCACGGCGTCCTCGTCGAATCGGGTTGCCGCTCCGGCAGCTGTGGCAGTTGCGAAACCGCGCTGATCGAGGGAACTGTCGGCTATGCACATACGCCGGACCACCCGATCGCCGCCGGTCGCTGCCTGCTGTGCGTGGGCACCCCGCGCTCGAAACTGGTGCTCGACGCATGAACTCGATGAAAGCCCAGTTACTGCTGCGCGAGGTGCTCCCCTTCGCGCTGTCACTGGCCGTGCTCGCCGGACTGTCGCTATTGCTCGATGCCCTGCTGCACTTCTTCGGCCTGGTCTGGATCGGTCGCTATCTGGGCATCCCCGGCGTGCTGCTGATCATCGGCTCGTTCGGCTATTCGCTGCGCAAGCGTCAACTGATCCATGTCGGCCAGCCATTGCGTCTGCTGCGTCTGCATGAGCGCATGGCCTGGCTCGGCTCGCTGCTGGTGCTGGTGCATGCAGGTATCCACTTCAACGCGATCCTGGGCTGGCTGGCGGTGTGGGCGATGCTGATCAACGTCGGCAGCGGCCTGACCGGGAAATTCCTGCTGGAACGCTCGCGCAAACGCCTGCTCGCCGCGCGCGAAAAAATGCAGAGACAGGGGCTGAGCGAGGCTGACCTCGAGCAACAGCTGCATGTCGACACCCTGACCTTCGATGTGGTCAAGCAATGGCGGCGAGTGCACTTCCCGATCGCCCTGGCTTTCGGGGCGCTGGCCCTGGCCCACATCATCAGCATCTTCCTGTTCTGGGGATGGAAATGAAGCGCCGCTGGCTGCTGCTGGTGATATCGCTCAACCTGCTGGTGCTGGTGGGGCTCGCCTTTGTCTACCCACGCCAGATGGTCAGCCCCGGGCCGCTGACCCACAGCCATGCCGCGCTGGCCACCGATTGCTTCGCCTGCCACGCGCCCCTGCGCGGCGCGACGGCGAATCGCTGCGTAGCCTGCCACGTGGTGGCCGACATCGGGCGACTCACCACCACCGGCATCCCGATTCCCCGCAAAGCCGACCGGCTGCCGTTCCATCAGGCGCTGGCCCGGCAGGACTGCATGGCGTGCCATACCGAGCATGCAGGGGTGAAGCTCACCCAGTCCGCGCATCCGCTGTTCACCCATGCGCTGCTGGACAGCAGCATTCGCCAGCGCTGCGCCAGCTGCCACACGCCGCCAGCGAACCCCTTGCATCGCCAGGTGGGCAGCAACTGCGCGCAATGCCATGCAGCGTCACAATGGAAACCTGCCTCGTTCAAGCACAACTCGCTCCCCGCCGCTGTGCAGCAGCAATGCACGACGTGCCATGCGCCACCGAAAGATGCCCTGCACCGACAGATCAGCGGTAACTGCCAGCAGTGCCACGTCACCGCGCAATGGAAGCCCGCCACCTTCGATCACGCCCGCTACTTCCCGCTGGTGGGAGAGCACAAAGCCACCTGCGCGACCTGCCACGTCAACAACAACTTCAGCCGCTACACCTGCTACGGATGCCATGAGCACACCCCGGCGAAAATACAGGCCAAGCATCGCGAGGAAGGGATCCGTGACACCACCGATTGCGTCAAATGCCATCGTCGCGGCAACGCCGAGGGCGACGATAACGATTGAGAGAGGGCAATGAAGGCAATCAGCGACACCTGCGCGATGACTGAAACAAAGTGAATACGTGGCGTCATGCTCCCCCGCTGGCGCCACCGCGCCGGCTCGCATGAACCCGACACCTCCCAGGCAATCCGGAAAGAAACGCGGAGTCGGAATGGCCGTCCCGGATGGACTGACCCCGCTTTTCAGTCGTTGTCGGGGGCATGCCCCGGCCGTGATCAGCAAGACCGGATCGTGGCTCACCCGACCAGTGGCTGCGGTCCTGCTCACCGTATGCGCGGTGCGCGGACGGACTTCAATTGGTGCCCCGTAACAAGGCATGCAACGTCATGGCAGCTCATCGTGACAGGCTGGGCCGGTTTGGCCGTCCATTTCCTGATGTGCATGGAATCCTGACCGACGTCATCAAGATCGGTCGGACCTGACGGCACCATCCCGGCGCCGCCCCGCGAGATCCGGTCAGCCGGAGTCAGGCCGGATCGCCTGCGGATGCGGCGGCGTCTGCGGTGGCAGTTGCAGGATCCAGCGTGCCAGCTCGTGCGCCTCGGCTGGCGGCACGTCAAGATTGGGCATGATGCCGCCCCATGCCCCCTGGCCACCATGCGCAATGAACGATGACACCGTATCGAGCGCGCCGGCTTGACCGTGATGGCGCCAGGCAACCCATGCAAACGCCGGCCCCACACCGCCGACCTGCGTTGCGTGGCACGACGTGCAGCCGAACGTGGTGATCGCCGCAGGGGCATCGGCGGGAGCCGCCGCCGCGGGCCGCATCATCATGCCGCGCATGCCCATGTGCTGCGGCCCGAACCCGCCGTGGCCGCCACCTCCTGCGACGCTCATCCACAGGATAGCCACCCCCAGGATCAGTACACCGACAATCGCATATTTCATGAATCCTCCGTGGCGAGATGCAACAGCGTGCGTACCGGATCAATTGCCGGATCGTGAATCGCCCATCGCATGCACCGCGTGAATCCGGACCGCTTCACTCGCTCGCCAGGAGTGAGCCCGGTCCGTGGGCGAGGGATGCCCTGCGACGCGACCGGAAAGAAGCTGCCCGTCACACCACCATCGACCGGCGTCTGTTCTGCCGCTGCAGTCCACCGCCTGTTCGGTAACAATGGCAGCGACCTCCTGCACAGGAATCCGCTCCATGATCCAGCGCTTCGATACCGGCCCGCGCATGTCCGAAATGACCGTCCACCATGGCGTGGCCTATCTCGCCGGCCAGGTGCCCGAGGACACCAGCGCCGACATCGTCGGTCAGACCAGCCAGGTGCTGCACGCCATTGATCGCCTGTTGAAGCTGGCCGCGACCGACAAGACCCATATCCTGCGCGCGGAAATCTTTCTCGCCGACATGGCCGATTTCGCCGGCATGAACGAAGCCTGGTCCACATGGGTGCCACAGGGCGCAACTCCGGCACGGGCAACCGTGCAAGCCACGCTGGCCAAGCCCGACTGGAAAATCGAGATCGTGATCACCGCTGCCGTGGCGTCACATCGAACTTGAGATGACTTGCCCGCGAGGTGGCTCGGCGCTCCCCCGCACCGGAAGGATGGCCCAGCCACCCAGTGCGACAAGGGCCGCCGCCATGACGAACAGGGCCGTGAAACTCCCACCACTCACAGCCAGCATGCCATCGGGCGATTGCCGGCATCAATAACTGTTGAAGACACCCAGGTTCCTGGCCGCCCTCGGCTCCCAGCTCCGATCAGCCTTCAATCGGCCGCCACACCGTTCCTTTTTCGCGAGCGTCCGCGCGCCGCATCGCGGCTATGCTTGTTGCCATGCACAGCGCCCGCATCGTCTTCGCCACCGTGGGTTCACTCGGCGACCTCTTTCCCTTTCTCGCCGTCGGCCAGGAACTGCAGCGGCGTGGCCATCAGGTCACTATTGCCACCCATACCGTGCACCAGGTGGCGGTTGAACAGGCCGGCCTTGCCTTTGCCAACGCCAGCGGCATGAGCGAGCCGGAGGATCGCGAGGCCTTCGTCGCCCAGGCATTTCACCCCTGGCGTGGCCCGCGCTTCGTCGTGCACGACGTGGCCGCACTGGACGTGCGCGCAAGCCATGACAGGCTGCTGCCACTGTGTGCCGATGCCGACGTGGTGGTCACCAGCACGCTCGCCTTCGCCGCACAGATCATCGCCGAACAGGGCAGCGCCGCCGGCAGACAGCGCTGGCTGTCGGCCGTGCTGGCACCGGCAGGGTTTATCTCCGCCAGCGATCCACCGGCCACCGGCGTCCGTCTGCTGGACCGGTTTCTTCGGCGTTCCCCAAGACGAGGGCGCTGGCTCGCGGCCATCGCCACGCGTATCAGCCATCGATGGACGGCACCGGTGCGTACGCTGCGCCGGGACCTCGGCCTGCCGCCGCAATCGCCACTGGGCGATCCATTCCATCGCGGCCAGCATGCACCGCTCGGCGTACTGGCGATGTTCTCCCCGCTGCTCGGGCAGCCCCAGCCGGACTGGCCGCCGCATGTCGTGATCACGGGTGCGGCACGCTACCAGCAATCCACCACCAGCGACCCCGCGCTGCAGGACTTTCTCGATGCCGGCAAGCCGCCGCTGGTATTTACCCTCGGCTCTGCCGCCGTGCACGCCAACGTCAGTTTCCTGCGTGAAAGCATCCAGGCGGCGCTGCAACTGGGCCAGCGCGCGGTGCTGCTGACCGGCTCGCCGGCGATGCGCGCGAAGCTGCCTGCCGACCTGCCCGCCAGCATCCACTGCGTCGATTACGCCGCGCATGCCGAACTGTTTCCGCGCGCCGGCGTCATCGTCCACCACGGTGGCATCGGCACCAGCAGCGAGGCCCTGCGCAGCGGCCGGCCCATGCTGGTGGTGCCGCATGGCTTCGACCAACCCGACAATGCTGCCCGCCTGCAACGCCTCGGTGTCGCCGAAATCCTGTCGGCCAGCCGCTACCGGGCAGACCGTGCCGCGACCATGCTGCATGGTCTGTTGCATCAACCAGACTATGCAAACGCTGCCGCCTTGGCCGCGCGGGCCATGCGCGAAGAGCATGGCGCAGCGGTGGCCGCGGACGTCATCGAAGCCGCATGGCAAAAGTGAGTGTCTGTGACTGAGGGTGACGGCCGGTCCATGGGACCAGGCGAATGAATCCGACCATTGTTCCTGCCGTCCCCGGCATCTGGCAGACAAGCTCACAGGCCTCTCTTCTCCTTCGGTGCACGCCGCCCCGCCATACCGTGCGCCATCAAAGCGGCAAGCTTGAACAAAGCGGAGGCAGCGGGCAAAGTCGATCTCTGCAACGCGCGCCCCGCCCCTCTCCTGCCCACCGGTACGTACCGCATGCCAGACCACGCCACCGTGTTCAACACGACCGTCACCGCCCACGCGGCCGGTTCGCGCACCGGGGCCGAGCCGCCGATAAAGAAAATCGTCGTGGTCGGCGGCGGCACGGCCGGCTGGATGACTGCCCTGCTGCTGGCTGATTCGGCGTACGGGTCGCGCCTGCAGGTCACCGTGATCGAATCGCCGCAAGTCGGCATCGTCGGCGTGGGCGAGGGCTCGACGCCATGGCTGCGCGGCTTCTTCGAGGGACTCGGCATCGAGGAAGCGGAATGGATGCCCGCCTGCCATGCCACCTACAAGAGCGGCATCACCTTCGACAAGTGGTCGACCCGGCCCGGCTTCGAGAGTTACTTCCACGCGTTCGCGTCGATGCTCGACAACATGACGATGACCCAGTTCGTCGACAACGTGCATCGTCGACTGGACCGCGAGGATGTGCATGCCCATCCCGACCGCTATTTCATCGCGGCCAGGCTGGCGCGCGACTGCCTGGCGCCGAAGCCGCAGCGCAGCTTTCCATTCGACGTGTGGTACGGCTACCACTTCGATGCGGTGCTGCTTGGCGCGTTCCTGCAGCGCAAGGCGCTGGAGCGTGGCGTGCGCCATGTGGCGCGCCACGTCAACACGGTGACGCTGGACGAGCGCGGCGACATCGCGTCGCTGCAACTGGAGGGCGACGAGTCGCTGGCGGCCGACTTCTTCGTCGATTGCACCGGCTTCGCCTCGCTGCTGATCGGCAAGGCACTGAAGACGCCGTTCATCCCCTATGCCGAAAATCTGTTCAATGACGCGGCGATCGCGCTGCCCACGCCGCACGACGGCCCGATCATGTCGCAGACCATCTCCACGGCGCTGCGTCATGGCTGGGCGTGGAAAATTCCGCTGACCAACCGCCACGGCAACGGTTACGTCTACAGCACCGCATTCTGTTCGCCGGACGCGGCGGAGACCGAACTGCGCGGACACCTGGGTCTGCTCGATGCCGACGTCCCCGCGCGCCACCTCAAGATGCGCGTGGGCCGCGTCACCCGGCACTGGAATCGCAACTGCGTCGCGATCGGCCTGGCGCAGGGATTCATCGAGCCACTGGAAGCCACCGCCCTGCTGTTCGTGCAGAAAACTGCCACCCTGCTGGTCGAGGCGCTCGAGAAGGGTGACCTGGGCGAAGCCGTGCAGGCCGACTTCAACGAGGCGATCAACGGGCAGTTCGAAGGTACCCGCGACTACATCGTCACCCACTACAAGACCAACACGCGCAGCGACACCGAGTACTGGCGCGCCAACGCCGCCAACACCCACCTGTCCGAACCGCTGCAACGGCTGCTGAAAACCTGGCTGGCGAGCCGGCCGATCATCGGCGGAATCAGGCAGAACAGCTTCGGCCGCGGTTATCCGGTGATGTCCTGGTACAGCCTGCTGGCCGGCATGGGACTTTTTCCTGAGCCGCAGGAAATGCGCCCGTCCACCGCCACCCCGCCGCACGACCTCGTCGCCATCGACAACCTGATCGAGCGCAGCGCGATGAACTTCCCCGATCATCGCGAACTTCTGAAGAAGATCCCGCTGAAGCCGAAGGAGAGTTCGCTGCAGCTGTATCTTTGGTGAGCCCGAAAGAGGCACTCGCCCACTGCCAGCCGGTCGGTCAGCGTGCGGACGAAGCCGGCCTCAGCGCCGTACGCCAACGCACCCAACAAGGGGGCTGAAATAGCGACTGCCTCCGCAACAGATCGAGGCACCGACCCAGCGAGCCGCCTGCGTCAGGCCCATGGGTCGCCCGCAAAAGCCGCCCGAGTCACCGGAAAACTGAACCCGAGCCCTTGCAGCGGCCCGGGTGCAAACAGGTCTGCGCTACACTTTTCCGGTTATCCGAGAGTTCCTGCACGATGTCACCGAGCACCTCCCGCGAGCGCTTCATCCACAGCGCAAGCAAGATCACGCTGTCGTTGACGTCGTTTGCCGCCGGCTCCGCCGCCCTGCTCGCCTGGTTCGCACCGGTGCGCCGGCCGCTGGACCTGGCGATCCCGCCGATCATATGCGTGGTCTTTCTTGGCCTGCTGCTCATGCTGATCAGGCGACCGCACCGGGTCGGGAGCATCATGCGCACCGCTTTGCTGGCAGCGCTGGCCGCACTGGTCGCACCGGCCTGGTTCTATACGTGGCAGGCAACCCTGACGCCGGGCCTGCGGCTTGTCGATACCTACCCGCCGGTCGCAGCCCTGCTGCTGGTCCTGATGGTGATGGCCATGATCTACCTGCCGACCCGGCAAGGTGTGACCGTGGTACTGCTCGGCTGGCTGCTGGTGGCACTGCCGGTGCTGCTCTACCTGTTCACCCATTCCCAGGAAATGCGTACGCCGCGGGGTGCCGACCTGCTGATGACCTATGGACCGGTCTTCATCCTGTTCGTGGTGCTGTTGCCGGTGCAACGCGGACTCAACGGCAAAATCCGGCGTCTGGTCTCGGAACAGGCCCGCATGGAAGCGATGGCCAACCGCGACGCGCTGACCCAGATCTACAACCGGCGTTTCAGTGAGCTCGTGCTGCAAGACCTGCTCAGCCGGCAGATCCCGGCGGGCGTGATCATGTTCGACATGGATGACTTCAAGGCGATCAACGACACCCATGGCCATCCCGTCGGTGACCGCGTGCTGCAACAGGTGGCGCAATGCTGCCAGCAGCTGCTGCGCAAGAATGAATGCCTGGCCCGCTGGGGCGGCGAGGAATTCCTGGTCGCCGTACCGGAGGTCGATGCCAGCTCGCTGCAGGCGCTGGCCGAACGCCTGCGAAAATCCATCGCCGAGCTCTCGATCGAAGCGGGGCCGCAGATCAGCGCTTCGCTCGGCGTCACGCTGGTCCAGGACGGTGACGGCATGGCAGACCTGCTGCAGCGGGTGGACCAGGCGCTCTACCGAGCCAAGAATCTGGGCGGCAACGTGGTGGCCTGGTAAGGGCCAGGCGGTTCTGGATCACCTGCTGCACACCGCTCATGTCACGCGCTCCCCGGCCGCCACGCGAACGGCGGTCAGGTCCGACTGCTCCGGATGGATGATCAGGCGCAGGCGTCCGCCATCCCGGATCATGTGCAGACGGCGATGCCTGACCAGATAGGCGACTGCCACCGCGGCTGCCGCCATGCCCGCCAGCGCGCCGACGCCCAGCGCCCAGCGTGCGCCAAAACGATCGACCACCCAGCCTACCAACGGTGCACCGATCGGGGTGCCGCCCATCACCACGGCTATACGCAGCGCCAGCACCCGACCGCGCATGGCGCGCTCGGTGGTGAGTTGCATCATGGAGTTGCTGGCGGTCATGAAGGTGAGCGCGGCCAGACCAACGAAGAACAGCACGACAGCGAACAGCAAGGGGTTGGGCATCATCGCCGCCAGCGCCAGGGTGATGCCGAAGGCAGCCGCCGAGCCTCCCATCAGCACCATGCCGGGGAATGGGCGGCGGGCCGAGAGCAGGGCCCCGCACATGGTGCCCGCCGCCATGGCCGAGGTCAGCAAGCCGTACTGGCTGGCATTGCCATGGAACACGGTGACGGACATGGTCGAAATGAAGATGGCGAAGTTGAAGCCAAAGGTGCCCAGCAGCAGAAGCATCACCAGCACCGCCATCAGATCGGGACGCTCCCACACATAGCGAAACCCGGCCAACATGCTGCCACGCGTGCTGGCAGGCCGCGCTTCGGTGTGCAGCTCGTGCACCCGGAGCAGCCACAGCGATACCAGCACGGCGGCATAGGATGCAGCGTTGATCAGGAACAGCCAGCCCTCGCCGACCGCGGCGATCAGCAAGCCCGCGACCGCCGGACCGAGCATCCGCGCACCGTTGAAGGAAGCCGAATTCAGCGCCACCGCGTTGGCCAGGTTGTCGTCACTGACCAGGTCCGATACAAACGCCTGCCGGGCCGGCGCGTCGAATGCGGTGACGCAGCCCAACAGCAACGCAAAGCCATACACCTGCCACAGCTGCACCACGCCGGCGAGGGTAACCACGCCGAGGCCCAGCGCCAGCAAACCGGCGGCGGCCTGGGTGAAGAGCAGCAGTTTCCGCCGGTCCAGATGATCGGCGGCAAGGCCGGTCAGCGGCAATAAAAGCAGCGGCGGGCCGAACTGCAGCGCCATCACGGTGCCCACCGCCGTCGCGTTGTGATGGGTGAGCACGGTAAGCACCAGCCAGTCCTGCCCGATGCGTTGCATCCAGGTGCCCACATTGGACACCAGCGCGCCAGCGGCCCACATCCGGTAGTTGTAGCTCCTGAGCGAATGGAACATGCCGTTCATTGCGTGCCTGACAACTCCAAGAACAAAAATCGGGCGGTGGATATCACGTGACCTTGCAACCCGGCTTGCGCCTGTCGGCGTGGGTTCATGCTGCCTATTTTACGCGCTGCTGTACGCAGGGACACAGGAACACTCCCATCATCGGCATCCGCCATGGCGCATGAGCGAACGGGATCAACTTCGGTGGCTACGGTGATCCGGAAGGACAAGCAAACCTGACCACAGGCTTGGCCAGATCGTTCCTCTCAATCCCACGACCGCGGCATCCATCACGCCGTGCAGCGGACGACTTGCGCACGGCGCGGGCCATGCGCCCGCTGCAACAGCAGATGTCATTCCCGGCCGCTTGCGGCGTAAAGCCCGCGCTTGCTCCTGTCTTCCCCATCGACCGCATTGCCGCAAACAGGACATACGCAGCCAGGAATAACCCATGCAGATTCAGCTCAACATCGACCATCACATCCAGGGAAGCGAAGCGCGGCAAGCCAGCACCATCACGCAACACCTTCGCCGCCCCTACCTGACACGAATCGAAATGCATCTTGCCGATGCCAATGACGGCAAGGGCGGAGGCCACGACAGGCAGCGCGCGCTCGAAGCACCGATCGGCAGCCGGTCGCCCGTTGGCATCAGCCATGACGACGAAACCATGGAGTAGGCCATACACAGCGCCAGCGACGAGATGCGCTCCATCCTCGACCGCAGCATCGAGCAAGAGCGCAGACACTGAGCATGCATCCCTGGCGCGCACGCCGGCACTGGCCCTGCCAATGCACATACCGCGTCGCGCCACAAGGCAGCGCAAAGCGTGTTCAATCCTTACAATGCGCGCCCGCTTCACATGGTTGGATACGCGCCGCATGGATATCGACGTCAACGAAGAACTCAAGGCCTACATCGAACCGATGACGCCGGAGGAGTACGAAGCACTGGAGCGAAGCATCCTTGCCGAGGGTTGTCGCGATGCACTGGTGCTGTGGGGCAATATTCTCATCGACGGCCACCATCGCCACACCATCTGCCAGAAGCATGGGCTGCCGTTTCAGACCGTGCAGCACCCCAACTTCCGTTCGATGGACGACGTGCACCTGTGGATGATTGACCAGCACCTGGGGCGGCGCAGCCTGTCGGTGTTCCAGCGCGGCGTGCTGGCGCTGCGCAAGCGCGACATCCTCACCACACGCCGCGCGCAAGTACGCGCCATCCCAGCCAGCAAGCTGCCGCCGCTGCCGCCGGTGCCCGGCAATTCGCACGATGACGCCGATGCCGATGGCGCTGACGTGCCGGCTTCGTCGCCGGTGCCGAACAAGGTGCTGGAGCAGCCCCCTACGCGCGAGGCCATGGCCAAGTCCGCACGGCTGAGCAACGCGCAGGTCGGCATGATCGAGAAAATCCGCAAGCAGGCGGCGCCGGAGGTGGTGGAAGCGGTGAAATCCGGCGTGCTGTCGATCAATGCCGCTGCCGCGGTGGCCAGCCTGCCAGCCGATGAGCAGCGTGCGGCGGCCAACGGTGGCGACAAGGAGTTGAAGGAAGCCGCCAAGCGCGTGCGCGAATCCCGGCGCAAGCCCAAGGACATATCGGACGAAGCGCCCGCCGACACCACTGATGCGCAAAGCGAACTGCTGCAGCTTCGCCAGCGGGTGGCCGAACTCACCGCCGAAGTGGCCTCGTTGCGCCTGGAGCTGGCAGCGATGCAGGGCTGAAGAAGTGAAAGGGTATCCGCGTTCATTTGACGCACACGGCAGCCGTCCCAACGGTCGCCGTTCAACGAATCGGCAGGTTTTGTCTTCAACCCACTTGCGCAAGCGATCCGTGCTCAACCGCTAGGGCAACAGGGGCTGGCGCGCAGGTCGGCGCCCTTCTCTCAGCACCTTTTCTTGGCGCGACCCGTCCAGCGCGCAGCGTCGACCACGTGAGCCGTCAGCCAGCGAAACTGACCTCGTTACCGGCTTCACCGGTATCCCGGCCTGGCGGAGAACACCGCAGGTTGACGCCGGGTGCGTTACAACAGAGGCGTTGATGGAGACCGCGAAGCTGCGTTGAGCCGCAAGCCCGGTCAAACCGCGCGGCGGCGATCTGTCCCCGCGCCTCGCCCATCCTTTCTGCTGCAAAGGAGAATTCCATGCGCGTACTTGTTGTTGGTGCCAACGGTCAGATTGGCCGTCGCCTGATCAGCCAGATGTCCTCCAGCCCGCATCAAAGCCGGGCAATGATCCGCGATGCCGACCAGGCCGAAACCTTGCGTGATCTGGGGGCCGACGGCACCGTCGTGGCTGACCTTGAAGGCGATTGCGGGCCTGCGGCCGAAGGATGCGACGCGGTCATCTTCACGGCGGGCTCCGGCGGTCATGGCGGCCCGGAAAAAACTGACGCCATCGACCGCGATGGTGCGATCGCCATGATCGACGCCGCCGCCCAGGCCGGCGTCCAGCGCCTGATCATGGTGTCGTCGATGGGGGCGGATGCGCCAGACAGCGGCCCGGAAAATCTGCAGCACTATTTGCGCGCCAAACAGGCTGCCGATCGCCACCTTCGCGCCAGCGAACTTGACTACACCATCGTCAGGCCAGGCTCGCTCACCGACGACAATGGCACCCGGCGCATCAGTGCCGCCACCGAGTTGAAGCGGCGTGGCACCGTGCCACGAGATGACGTCGCCGCCGTGCTCTTGCAACTGCTGGATGCACCCGGCACCAAGGGCAAACAGTTCGAAATGCTTGCCGGCGATACGCCATTGCTGCAGGCAATTGGCGCGCTATGACGAGAAGCGAAGAATCGTGCCCCGGACAATTCAACCGGCTCAATGGACTTCCAGCCATGATCCCTGACACTTTTTGAAAACAACTTTTCGTTACGTACCCAGGAGCACGCCATGCAGATTCAGCTCAATACCGACCATCACATCCAGGGCAGCGAAGCGCTGCAGGCCAGCGTCGACAGCCTCGTCACGCAACACCTTGAACGTTTCTTTCCCTACCTGACGCGTATCGAGGTGCATCTTGCCGATACCAATGGTGGCAAGGGCGGAGGCCACGACAAGCAGTGCGCCATCGAAGCACGGATCAGCAACGGCCCGCCCGTCGGCGTGAGCCACGACGACGAGACCGTGGAGAAAGCCATTCACGGCGCCTGCGAAAAGATGCGCTCCATCCTCGACCGCAGCATCGAGCAAAAACGCGGGCATTGAGCGGCCAAAGCGGGTCAGAGCCACTTCCTGCAACACCATTGTGCCAGGCCCGTCAGTCCCCGGCCCTCCCCACGCCAGGTCACCGCAAACCGCGCACTCAACGGCCTCTGACCACCCGATCAGCCCTTCCACGAGCCGGTTATCGAACGCTCCCGTTGTGGCTCGCAGCGGGTACGCTGCAGTAGCCAACGGCGGCTCACTTCCCCCGGCCTCCCGATATCCGGGCATCTTTTCCGCGCGAGACGCTTGAACGATGGCGCTGGCAATCTGGCGCGCCGGAAAAAGAGCTCGGCGGAGCAAGAAGGCGGGGGCGTGAAGCGAGCTGCACCCAGCCAAAACCAAGCGAGAAGGTTTCAAGCTCCTCCTTCGCGGGTCTATCCCTGCTCTCACCCCGCCAGCTCTTTTCAGCCCCCCGTCTTTCGTTTTGCTGCGTTCCGTTTCGGGAACCCTTGATGCAAGAACCTGTCTACTGCGGATTGGCCGCAACACGCGCTGACGGTATGCGCAGGTTTCGTGGGGGTAATTCGCTTGAATAAGGCAATGTCATCGAACGTTACGGGCAGGTCCGACATCAAGAGAAGGGGGATCGTTCACGCGGTCTGGCATTACTCGACAGCGAAACGCGCGAGACCCTGGGGCGCAGGCGCTGGCGACAGCCGCCACTGACGCAGCCGGCGTTCGCGCTGGCTTTGGTGTTGGCGCTGCATGTCCTGTTTGCACTGGCACTGTGGAACGAGATGCAGCCCAAACCGGTGCATCAGACGGTGGTGCATATCGATATCGGTCAGCCACTGAGCGTGCGTCTGATCGAGCATTCCAGCGCGCCGCGCGCCGCGCAGCCGCCTGCGCCACCCACGCCGGCCACGCGGGTACCGCCGCGACGGGTGGAGGCGCCGCGCGTACGACCCGTGACGCACGAGAAGTCACGCCATGACGCGATGGTCATGCAGGATCATCAAGCCGCACCTGCGCCGGCTGCCTCCGTGACCACACCGACCGCCATCAGTATGTTTGCGAAGGATGGCTCGGTGCGGTTACCGCCCACGACAGCGCCCGCCTGGGCAGCCTCAAACGCCAAGCCTACCCAAGCCAAGCCCGCGGACGATCGTCGGATCATGGAGCACGACAGCAACCAGATGCACTACAAGGCCACCCGCTTCGAAAAGTATTTTCCGCCACCGAACGAGACGGCCGGCGGCGCGCTGGGTCGTCACATAGGCGACGCGATGAAGGAGATGGCCAAAAGCATGTGCGATCCGAAGAAGAGCACTACGGCGTCCAACCTGCTGTGCGGGGTGCCTCCCCTGCCACCTTCGCCGAAGGATGGCGACGAGCGTCTCAACCTGCCGCCGGCACCGCTGGCCGGTAATCTGAATCCAGCCAAGCCACTGCCGCTGTCAACCTGCATCGCGTTGTACAAGGCAGACAAACCACTGCCGTACGGCTGCCCGATCAACACACCTGACCTGGCCTTCAAGGCCGAATGGCGTGAATGCATCGATCTGTACCGAGCGGGCAAGCACCTCAAGACCTGGTGCCCGGCCGATACACCCCAGCGCGCTGCTGCCGAGTCGTCGATGCCAGCGGCTTCCTCGAGCGCGGCCTCGCACAGCTAAACGCGGATCGGTGCCGCATGGCGCTTGCTCAAGCGAAAAACCCCGCTTTTCGTCATGGCGGCGGCTCTCAACCGCCGAATGACGGGTCAAGCTGGAATCCAGCGCCTCCGGCTGACCCTGATCGCTCGGCATGGCATCAATGAACACGGACGTCCAGACGTCCATACAAATGTGATATGCACCTTGGCAATGCGTGACCTGATTCGACGAAATCGACGATGACATGCCTGCGCCAGTAGCGCTCCTCGCCCCGCAGTCGTGTGGCCCGCAGTCGTGTGGCACACGGCCAAAAAGACCCTTGCTTCTCGCAGGCTTCTTCCGCTGTCGACCAACCTCTCGCACTGTGCCATTTTGCAATCTCGCGTGAGTCCGTCAAATGAGAACGACACCATTGGCCTGCTGTCTTCGGTCAGGCCGCCAGGTCTCCACTCACAGTTGTGAACCTCTATGCCACTTTCCGGAAAGATGCCGTCGCTGCAGAAATATGGCTCCATGGTGCTGATAGTCGCACTCTTGATCCTGATGCTGGTGTGGTCGAGCTTCTTTTCCGTTGGCCGGGCGACCACGGCGTATTGATGACGTTCGGCTCGGTGAACCAGACTGTGTTGATGCCCGGTTTGCACGCGAAGATCCCGTTTGCGCAGACGGTCAAGCACATGAACGTGCAGATCCAGAAATCACAAACGAAGGAAACGGCAGCCAGCCGGGACCTGCAGAATGTCTCCACCGAGGTGGCAGTGAACTGGGCGATCAACTCGACCGATGCGGCGTGGGTTGACGAGCATCTCGGTGGCGAAGACCAGTTGACGAAAAAGGGGGTTACGCCGGTTGTCTCAAACGCGGTCAAGGCGGTGGCGGCACATTACGACGCGGAGACCTTGGTCGAAAAGCGCGACGAGGTGCGTGACGCGGTCCAGAAGCAGATCGTCGCCGGGCTCAACCCATGCAAGGTGCAGGTGCACGGGGTCAACATCACCAACTTCCATTTCAGTCCTGACTACGCCAAGGCCATCGAAGCCAGGCAGGTTGCCCAGCAACGCGCGCAGCAGGCCACCTACGATCTGGCGCGCATCAAGGTGCAGGCACAGCAGGAAGTGGCACAAGCCCAGGGCCAGTCGCAGGCACAGAAGCTGCTGCAAAGCACGTTGACGCCGGAAATCATTCGTCTGAGAGCGGCCAAGAAATGGAATGGCGTGCTGCCAAAAGTCACCGGAAATGGTGGCATTCCGTGTATCGGTGACTTGAGTGACAGCAGGTCACCTTCCGCCCCGTAGCGCACTGACGAAAACGAGGGCCTGCCGCTTACGCCAAGGGCCCTTGCTATCCGAATGGCGATGGAGTGCTTGAACGGAAACAGGGCGCCGAATGCACATTCCTGAAAGTGCCCTCGGCGCCCTGCCTCGCCTCGCGGGAGCGGGCCCATCTCGCTGGCCGGGAAGTCACCCTGACCCTCTGCTGGGCGCTACTTGCGCAACAGCAGGAACGGAATCACCACCAGGCCCAACGCGAAGAGTATGCCCAGCACGCTCATCACGACGCGCACCGGCTCCGCACGAAGCATCTTCATGAAAGTCTCCGCGGTGCCTGCCCGCTTGGCCGCGGCGTATTCGGCGCGGGCACGGGCGCTGCGCTGTTGCTGATAGTCGTCCATCGCGCGCCTGGCATCGGCGAAAGCCGCATCGTCGGTCACCCAGATTCCGCCGGCCGAGACACCCCAGATACTGGGCCGGGTTTCGTAGAACGCGATCTGCCGCGCATCGAGCATCGCGCGCACGTCGTCGGCCTCATCATCGGGCACGTTGCGCAGGTTCATCAGCAGCTTGGACATGACGCCATGATAGCCGCCCTTGATCCCGTCCGACGGCGTTGTGTTGTGACGGAGTCGAGTGAAGCCCCGTGATTTCTCCGCCAATCAAAGCTCCGGCACGTCACCCGATTCGAACAACACGCGTGGCGTGCCATATTCCCCACTCTCCTCGTCCACGTCCATGCTGTAGGCGACAACGCCGGCATGTCTGTCGGCCAGCAGCCCGGCCCGGCGCGCTGCCTCATCAGCCGTCTTGAACTGCATGACCTGGCCGGCTTTCAAGCCATTCTTGACCCGGTCGAAGGGCTGCACTACGTGGATCGTTTCCATATCTGCTCCTGTGTTCCGGCCAGTATGAAGGGCTTGAGCGAAACCGGGTCACGCAAGTCAAACGAACTGCTGTCACAGGCTGACAGGCCAGTACGCGTACCCGCGGGTCAGTTCCGAGTAACCGGAAGAGTGCCGCTTTCGCAGCGTATTCTTGCCACAGGCACACGGCCATCCACACCGAATGCCCAACGTGATGCAATAGTCAGCCCTCGTCCCTGATCCGGTCAGCCACCCATGAACATGACCCTTGTCGCCATCAACGTGGCGCTTCCGCAAGCTGTCCCGCATGGCGACGGCACGGTGATGACCGGCATCTTCAAGCCCACCGTGCACAAGCCGGTGGCGGTATACCGACTCAACCTCGACGGTGACGGCCAGGCCGATCTGGTCCACCACGGCGGCGCGGACAAGGCGGTCTACGCCTATTCGCACGACCACTACCCGTGGTGGCGCGAACGACTGGGGCGCGATGACCTGGTGCCAGGCCAGTTCGGAGAGAACCTGACCATTGCCGGACTGGATGAGGCCGCGCTGTGTCTGGGCGACCAGTTGCAGATCGGCCAGGCCCGTTTCGTGATCACCCAGCCCCGCGTGCCGTGCTTCAAGCTGGGTATCCGCTTTGCTGACAAACGCCTGCCGGCGCTGTTCGCGCAGTCGCTGCGCACCGGTGTTTATCTGCGCGTACTGGACGAGGGCGTGATCGAAGCCGGCGACGCGGTGAACATCATCGCCCACGGCTACGGCCAGTTGCCCATCCGCACGCTGTTTGCCGCCTATCTCACGCCCAACGACCCTGACTCGCCGAAGCTGCTGGTACGGGCGCTGGCGGTGCCGGAGCTGTCGGCCGAATGGCGCCACCACATCGGCGAGCGGCTGCAGCGGCGAGGACATCCCGCCGGCTGACCAGCAAGGAGGTTTCGGGATGAATTCGAGTGACCGGGGGGCTGCCCCAGCAGCCTCAGCGCCGCGAGCCGGCCGATTCTGGCTAAACAAAAACGGGTCACGTTCACTATGCAAGGAAACACGGCAGACGATGGCTTTCCCGCGGCAGCACGCGTCGCGCAAGGCCGGCAACGTCGAAACGCGGGATCCGAGCCATGCCCACGCGATCAGGTGACGCCCTCACCGCGACGATGGGCGCGAGCCGCGTCTCACTCTGGTTCCGGCAATCGATTCCCTTTCAGAAACTGTCCCCGCCACGTATTCTGCCTCGATCCCGGAACGGCACCGTGACTGACGGCAGGTGAAGCAGAGCGCGGTTCACTGTAGCTTCCTGACCGGGGCAAGCGATGTATTAGCCGTAGACTGCTTCGCAACCCCAGTGCGACCGATTTCCAGGAAGCCGCCGCCATCGCCAACGACCGACCCAGGCCGGGAATTTGCTGCTATCCGTGTCATTTGCGGGTGTCTGCCATGCCTTGTTCCGCCGTTGAGCCGGTCGCCGCATGACAACTGCCACTGAGACCAACGCGCCTTATCCGAGCCTCGCGCGCGCCTGCACCGTCGTATTGATCCTGTTTGCGACCGCCATCCTTGCGTATACCGACCGCCAGGTACTCAGCCTGCTGGTCGATCCGATCCGGCACGACCTGCACATCAGCGATACACAGATGAGCCTGTTGCTGGGTACCGCGTTTGCCGCGATCTATGGCGTTGCGGGCATTCCGCTGGGGTTTCTCGCCGACCGCACCTCGCGCCGCAACCTGATCGTGGCCGGCGTGCTGATCTGGAGCGTGGGCACGCTCATGTGTGCCGTGGCGACGTCGTTTGCCATGTTGTTCGCCGCGCGGGTCGTGGTCGGCCTCGGCGAGGCCGTGCTCTCGCCGGCAGCCATTTCGCTCATCAGCGATACGTTCGAGCCGAAACGGCGCGGGCTCGCGGTGGGCACGTTCTTCACCGGCATCGCGGTCGGCATCGGCGGCTCGATCCTGATCGGCGGCGCGGTGCTTGACCTGGTGCGCGACGGCCTGTTTGCAGCAACGCCGGTGGCCCACTGGGCGCCATGGCGGCTGGTGCTTCTGGCCGTGGGGCTGCCCGGCGTGCTGTGGGCTCTGCTGCTGCTTGTCATCAAGGAGCCCGTGCGCAGGCACGATCAGATTTTCGAGGAAAACGTGCTGCCGGCCGAAGGCCAGGACTCGCTGTTCCGGATACTGCGTCGGATGGCGCCGGTGTTTCTGGTCGTTGCCGTGGCATCCCTGGTCGACAACGCCGTCGGCGCGTGGGCGCCTACGCTGCTGATACGGCAGTTTGGCCTCGATCCGGCCAGGGTCGGCGTTGAACTCGGGCTGCTGCTGATGCTCGGTTACGGTGGCGGCATGCTGGCAGGTGGCGCGCTGGCCGACCGCTTCACCATATGGCGCGGGCGAAACGGCAAGATCGAGCTGTGTTGCCTGGCCGCGGTGGCGACCTTGCCGGCCGCCGTGATGATCAACAGCCACAGCGCGCCCGGCGTCATGTTCGCCGTACCCATCTACTTCGCGCTGTCGGCCGTGGTCACCGCCTCCGGCCTCTCCGCGATCCTCGACGCCACACCGAATCGCATGCGCGGCCGGGCCATGGCGATCAGCTTCTTTTTCAACGTGGCCCTGGGCGCGGGCTTCGGCCCAACTGCCGTTGCGCTTGCGGGAGACCATGTGTTCGGCCCCGCCGCCGGGCTCGGGCCGGCGATCAGTTTTACCGTAGTTGTTTCTTACCTGCTGGCAGCGCTGGTGCTGGTAGCCGCCATCCGAGCACGGAGATCCTGATGCAACAACCTGACGATGACGCCTTCGAGCTGTACGACCTGCGGGTCGAAGTGGTTGCCCCACCCGGCGCAAAGCTTTACTGCTCGGCCACGGTGGGCGACAGTTTCGAACTGCGCGGTGAATTGCTCCATCTTCCGGATGGGCAGGGCTTTTCCATCTATTCGCTTGCCGCGGTACTCCCGCTGCTGGCAGCAAAGCAGCGGGTGACCGATCCGAATGACTGGATGAGCACCGATGCCGAAGTGGCCTGTCCCGATCCCGGCTGCCCTTCGCGCCTGCGCATCACCCGGCTCGGCCGCCGGCGCTTTCACCACGATGAGGTCACGGCCGTGCGGACGCCCGCACCATGACGCTGACGGAAACCTGTGAAATCAAGCCGGGCTATGTCATCTCGCGGATCATTCGCGGCGGCTGGCAACTGGCCGGCGGACACGGCGCCGTCGAGCGCGATCGGGTGACTCAGGATCTCGCGGCGTTTTACGATGCGGGCGTGACCACGTTCGATTGCGCCGACATTTACACCGGCGTCGAGGAAATGATTGGTGACTTCCGCACAGCCCTTTTGCAGAGTCGTGGCCCGAACGCGCTGGACCGACTCAAGGTCCACACCAAGTTCGTGCCGGACATCGACCTGCTGCCAACGATCACCGCGATCGACGTGCGTCGCATCATCGATCGATCCTTGCGCCGCCTGCGCATGGAACGGCTGGATCTGGTGCAGTTCCACTGGTGGGATTACGCCCAACCGCGCTATGTGGAGACCGCGCTGCATCTGCGTGACCTGCAGGCCGAGGGCAAGATCAACCTGCTCAGCGGCACCAATTTCGACGCCCGCCATGTCCAGCAGATTGCTGATGCCGGCGTCAGCTTTTCCACGATGCAAGTGCAGTACTCGCTGCTCGATCATCGACCGGCCGGGCGCCTGACCGACACCTGCCGACCGTTGGGAACCAGGTTTCTTTGCTACGGCACGCTCGCCGGCGGCTTCCTCAGCGAAGCCTGGCTCGGCAAGGCGGAGCCGAGCGGCGTGCTGGCCAACCGGTCACTCGTCAAATACAAACTCATCATCGATGAATTCGGTGGCTGGGCTCTGTTCCAGAGCCTGCTGGAAACGCTCAGGCAGGTGGCCGAGCGACACGACGCCAGCATCGCGAATGTCGCTTCACGTTACGTGCTGGGGCTGCCGCTGGTCGCCGGGGTGATTGTTGGCGCAAGCCACGCAGGTCATCTGGAAGACACCATTCGACTGGGCACGCTCGAGCTGACTGCGCAGGACCGCGAGGCCATCGACCTGATCCTCGCCCAGCGCCAGGGCCCCGATGGAGATGTCTATGGACTGGAGCGCGATCGCAGCGGACCGCACGGCGCCATCATGAAGTACAACCTCGGGGATACACCAACCTGAGATCATCTGGCACGGTAGTGATGCACGTGGAATCAATTCGCGCTCGCGTCGAAGGCACGCCCTTGCAGTCCCGCTCCCTGCTTCGAAGAGACTGCACCTGAAGGCATTCAACGTACTTCAACCCTGAGGTTTCCTTCGTCTTTTTCAGGCAGCCAGCGTGCTTGAGTTGAGCGGGTTTAAACGAGTACCCGTGTCTCTTGCAGCCCGACGCGAGTCCCGGGTGCAGCCGTAGATGAGCGTGAATCAGCGCATCCTCGCTGGCGCTGCCGCCGCACTCCATGCATTGGACGCCGATGACTTCCATTCCAATCGCGGGGTGCTGATCCCATGCCGCGACTCAGCGAGTGCGCCGGCAGCAAGTACCAACCTGGATTCGCAACGGAGTGCCGACGCCTTTTTCCCCCAGGGTATGGGTCCCATTCAAAGGTGTACGTCAAATACCGGCCAGCTCACTCTGCCCGCTCCTGCCTTGAGAGTTTTTTTTCTGGCCGGCAAGTACGTCCAGAAATCCACGGGGGTCATCGAGGCCAAGATGAATTGCTTCACCGCCGCGCAGCTCCAGGCGCAGGTTCGCACCACCGAGTCCGGCATGGCGAGTAACACCATGTGCATCGAAATCTTCCCATCCCAGACTTCGCGCGGCCTCGATATCAGAGAGTTCAATGGTCCGACCCACCGTGAGGCCGTAGCGCAGATGCAGCGATTTTGCGTCCAGTGAGACCGGACGCGATCTCGAAGCACGTGCTTCGGCAAGACACCAGAGCGCGCTGAGAAGCGTCAGCGCCGTGCCGATGCACGCAGCACCGGGACTGATCTTGTCCATCAGCAGATGCAGGATCGGCAGCGGTAGAAGATTGATTACCGCCCAGGCAATCCAGGTATTGGCGTTTGCCGATTGCTCTCCGTAACTGAAGTGACGGTCGCCCGGAAATTCAGTCAGAGCAGGAGGCTTGCGGACAAGACCGTACGTCCAGAATCGCAGCTCGACGGCCAGGGCCTTTTTCCACCTGCGCACGATCCACAGGTCGCCCGGCCTTGCCATGGTTTGCCGAGAAATGGCGACATCAAAATTGACCCGCCGGCGAAGGCGCACCACCTCCCACAGGACCCGCGCCTCATAGCCGACCATCAACACTGCCAAGCCGACAAGCACGATCGTCTGTCCCGAAATCAGCGATCTGAACGGGGCGTCAACAGCCATCGGGCTTAACCCAAGGATCCCCGCCAGGATACCGACGGCAACGATGATGATGGATCCGCCCAGAGCAAGCGCCGGCCGGTCGCGCCATAGCCAGGCGAAAATAAGCGCAGGCAAGGCGACGATATCGAGCAAGATGACGAACGGGAGCAGCGAAAGGCTCACGAGCCAGTGGGGTGGGTGCTGGCCGCCAACCCCGCCGAAAATAAAGACCAGATACAGCGTGTAGACAGCACCGAGGTAGTACCAGAAAAAAGTCGGCGAGCTACTCGAACGGGAGGCTGACATGCCAAGATTGTCGCATTTGCTGGATGCACGCGAAACCACGATGCGATGACACGAGAATGGGGCGAGCTAACTCTGCCACCACCTTCGACATCCCTTTTTCTGCAAGCTGTTGACACCCCATGCCGACGCAGCTCCCGTGAAGACCCAACCATGTCCGGTTTTCCTCAAGGTCATGGTCATGGTGCCCTTGTAGACAACCGGCTTGCCGTTTTGCATGTCGGTAAATGTCGAGGGGTAAATGACATAAGCGTCGTTGCCATGCATTTCCTCATAGATGAGTTTGCCCATGGAAAGGACGCCGGCAGCACCCTGGATGGCCTTGTTGTTGGCCTTGTTGTTGGCCTTGTTGTTGGCCTCGTAGCCGGTCATCCAGGCAGCGCACGTCTGCCATGCACAAGGCGGAAATCCATCCACGATGGCCGCATGACGTCACGGACATCCTTGAGGCTTAAGTCAGTGCCATTCGTCCCTGACACCTTTTTCACCGCGCGCCTCGGTGGCGACGAATTCGTCGTACTCGCAAGCGCGCACGCCGGCGACAACATCGCGGAAAGCGCGCTGCGCACCCGGCTGGAGGCAGCCACCACGAAGCGCTTCGATCTGGGCACATGCGTCATCGACTACGCTGGCGCCAGCATAGGCGTCATTACCCCGCAGCGTGATCGCCAGGAAGCGGAGGGCGAGATCGTGCGCGCTGACACATGTACGCAGTCAAGCGCGAGCGCAAGTCGGCAGCCAGCTGACGTTCGGAAACGAACCGAAAAAGGAGTAAACCGGTCCGGTCGAGATGACCCTGTTTCTCACGTTGCATGGCAACCGCGGCACAAGTGGCACTTTTCGGTCGCAAGCATTAATTTGCTTGGGTCGCTTCTTCGCCACCGGGGCCAAACATGCTGTTATCCCGCTCAACCCGCTCAATGCCGGCCCTGCGCCATGCGCTGGCCGGCCTGTTCACCATCGTCTCGCTGACGCTCACCACCGGCCTTGCGCTGGCAGACTCTGCCGACGCGCCGATCCCTCCGCCACAGGATCTGCCCTACCCCGGCACGATCCAGATCCACGTGGATGCGACCCATACGGCACAGGGCATCTTCAACATTCACGAGAGCATTCCCGTGACACCCGGGAAGCTCACCCTGTTCTACCCGCAGTGGATTCCGGGCACGCATTCGACGACCGACTCCATCGACATGCTGGCCGGCCTGACCATCACCGCCAACGGCATGCGCGTGCCCTGGACGCGCAACGAGTACAACGTATACGCATTCCAGATGGATATACCGCAAGGCGTGTCGACGATTGACGTGGACTTCCAGTCACTGTCGGGCCCCGGAGGCTCGCCATTCGTCACCATGACCGACAAGATGCTGCAGGTCGCGTGGAACATGGTGTCACTGTATCCGGCGGGGTATTACACGCGCGGTATCCCGGTGACAGCGAGCCTGGCGCTTCCTGATGGCTGGCAGTTCGGCACCGCACTCGACACCCAGGCGCAGTCCGGCGGTGTCGTGACCTTCAGGCCGACCACCTACAACACGCTGGTGGACTCACCCGTCTTTGCAGGAAAGTATTTCAAACGCATCGACCTCGACCCGGGCGCCAGGGTGCCGGTCCACATGGACCTGTTCGCGGACACGCCCGAATACCTCGCGATCACACCCGAGGTAGTGCAGCTGCACCGCAACATCGTGACCCAGGCCTACCTGCTGTTCGGAGCGCATCACTACGCGCACTACAACTGGCTGATCGCGCTGTCGAATGAGCTGGAGCCTGACGCGCATGAGCAACATCAGTCGGTCGGCGGTACCTGGCCCGCGGACTATTTCAGCAAGTGGGACGCCAACGTTCCAAACCGGGATATCTTCGCGCACGAGTACATCCATTCGTGGGACGGCAAGTTCCGCCGTCCCGCGGATTTGTGGAAGCCGAACTTCAACCTGCCGGAGGGTGGCTCCCTGCTGTGGCTGTACGAGGGCCAGACCCAGTACTGGGGCTTTGTCGTCACGGCGCGCGCCGGCATCTGGACCCCGGAACAATTCCGCGGCGCCCTCGCCATGGTGGTGGCCAACTACGATCGCAACCGCCCGGGACTGCAATGGCGCCCGATTCAAGACACCACCAACGACACAACCATCGCGCGCCGCCGGATGCTTCCCTATCGCAGCTGGCAGATGAGTGAGGATTACTACAGCGGAGGGCAACTGATGTGGCTCGCGGCCGATGCCAGGATCCGCGAACTCACCCATGGCAAGAAATCGCTGGACACGTTCGCGAAGAATTTCTACGGCATGGACAACGGCAGCTACGTCACCAGGACGTACACCATGGACGACGTGGTGAACACGCTGGACCATGTGGTGAAGTACGACTGGCGTGGCTTCCTCAACCGCAATCTGCGCTCACCCGCGCCTCCGCTGGCGAACGAAATCGAGGCGGCCGGCTGGAAACTCGTCTACACCGATACCGAAAGCGAATACGAACAGGCATACAACGCCAGCTCGCAATCGCCGCGACACATCTTCAACTTTGCCTGGTCCATCGGCCTGACCATGAACAGCGACGGCACCATCAACGACGTGCGCTGGAACGGCCCTGCCTTCAAGACCGGCATCGGCAGCGGCGGTCGGCTCATGGCGGTGAACGGCCACGCGTACACGAGTCAGGTGCTCAAGGACGCCATTGCCGCGGCCAAGGACGGCGCCGCACCCATTGAATTGCTGATACGCCGATTCGGCACCGACCACATGTTTGCCGTCGACTATCACGGCGGCCTGCAATATCCGCATCTGGTTCGGATCCCGGGCACTCCGAACTATCTGGACGAAATCATCACGGCACGGAAATAGCGGCACAAGCCAAACAAGAACAAACAAAGGGATCAGGTTCATTTACGAAACAAATTTGAATGGACCTGACGGCTTTTCCCCAGGCTTTCAAGGAGAAAACGTGACGATCTGGATCGTAATGATCGCTGGAATCATCGCTTACACCACCTGGTGGTTCCATCGAACCCGCACCATGGTCAACCGTTGGGCCGAGCACAACGGTCTGAAGCTGCTCGATTACAGCATCATGCCCTTTCCACCCTATCCGCCCATCATGGTCACGTTGACCACCAGCAGAAACCAGTTGATCGTGCGCATGCGCGTCTATGACGACAGCATCCGTCGCATCCGCACTGGCTGGCTGCGACTGGGCACCTTCTGGTGGGGGCTGACGAATATCGATGCCGTCGAAGCGTTCTGGGCCGGCCACGACAGCTAAAGCGGGTCAGAGCCCGTTCCGTCAGACTCACTGCTGCGGCCAGGGCGGTGCGCAGGGCGGACGCTGGCGCAACGGCCAATTATCGCCTCTATCTCGCGCTGGAATCGCGGCGAACCAAGCACGCGTTGCTGTTGGACATAGGCACGAATCTCGGC
>JBBQQL010000015.1:0-38449 GCA_038215995.1 Lysobacterales bacterium | reverse complement strand
ATGCGCTACCCCGGCTTCTACGAGATGTACCGCAACGCGATCCGCAATACCTGGACCGTGGAAGAGGTGGATTTCTCGATGGATACCGCGGATCTGGCGACGAAGATGTCGACGGCGGATCGTCATCTGATCCAGCGGCTGGTGGCGTTCTTCGCCACCGGCGACACCATCGTGTCGAACAACCTGGTGTTGAACCTGTATCAGCACATCAACGCGCCCGAGGCGCGGATGTATCTGTCGCGGCAGTTGTACGAGGAGTCGCTGCACGTGCAGTTCTACCTCACCCTGCTCGACACCTATATCCCCGACCCGACGGAGCGCAACAAGGCGTTTGCGGCGATCGAGAACATCCCTTCGATTCGCGCCAAGGGCGAGTTCTGCTTCAAGTGGATCGACTCGATCCAGCACCTGGCGCGACTGGAGACGCGCGAGCACCGGCGCCAGTTCCTGCTCAACCTGATCTGCTTCGCCGCCTGCATCGAAGGCCTGTTTTTCTACGCCGCGTTTGCCTACGTTTATTTCCTGCGCTCGCGCGGCTTGTTGCATGGGCTTGCGGCCGGCACCAACTGGGTGTTTCGCGACGAGAGCGGCCACATGGCGTTTGCGTTTGACGTGGTGCGTACGGTGCGTGAGCAGGAGCCGGAGCTGTTCGACGAGGAGATGCGCCTGCAGGTCGAGACGATGATGGAGGACGCGATCGCCTGCGAAACCCTGTTCGCCGAGGACGTGCTCTCCGGCGGCGTGGCCGGGCTGTCGCCACGCGACATGCGCCAATACCTCGAGTACTGCGCCGACCAGCGGCTGGCCCAGCTCGATCTACCCAGGAAGTACGGCGCACAGAACCCCTTCGACTTCATGGATCTGCAGGACGTGCAGGAAGTCACCAACTTCTTCGAGCGCCGCGTCTCGGCTTACCAGGTTGGCGTGCAGGGCGAGGTGGCGTTCGACATGGCTTTCTGAGAACCCATCAGGCAGCGGAAATCGCAAGATATTTCGCACTATTTCGAGCGGCAGCGGTCTCGAAGTGTCATAAAAATGCGTTAACGTAATATATACAACTGAACGGCGAGCCCTCCGGGTTCGGCGTCCAGTTGCTCCAGGGGCATTTCCACAACCCATCCCGCCGGGTACTACGGCGGCCGGGTGCTGTCGGTAGATGCCGTTGATTTTCTTGTCCCATCCTCAGGATTCATCGATGAAGAACACCATGCGTTCGCGAGTACTGCCACTCGCCATTGTCGCCCTGCTTGCCACCGGCACGGTCGCCGCACAGAACGTGACAACCTCGGGCGTCAGCGGCCGCGTTCTTGACGCAGCCGGCCAGCCCGTGGCCAATGCCACGGTGACGATCGTGCATGAGCCTTCCGGCACCACCAAGTCGATCACCACCGACGCCGACGGCCGTTATTCCGCGCAAGGCCTGCGCGTAGGCGGCCCGTTCGATATCACCGCCAAGAAGGACGGTGTGGCCGGCGCCGAGCAGGGCAACGTGTTCCTGCAGTTGGGCCAGCCTTCCTCGATCAACCTGAGCATGGGCGCCAGCGCCGCACAGGCCAGCAACCTGGGTACGGTGACCGTGAACGCCTCGGCCCTGGCGCAGACCTTCTCCTCGGACAACAAGGGCCTGTCGACCAATATCTCGCAAGAGCAATTGCAGGCCACGCCGCAGGGCAATCGCTCGATTGACGATGTGGCGCGCCTGGATCCACGCATCACCGTGCTCGATCAGGGCGTGGGTTCGATTTCGGCCAACGGCATGAACAACCGCTACAACAACATCTCGGTCGATGGCGTCACCCAGGGTGACCCGTTCGGCCTCAATGCCAATGGCCTGCCCTACCAGAAAGCGGCCATTTCTCCGGAGACCATCGCCGAGTACAACATCTCCACCGCCAACTTCGACACCAGCTCCGACACCGTCGGCGCCGACGTCAACGCGGTGACCAAGTCCGGCACCAACCAGTTCCATGGCTCGCTCTACTACGCCTACCGCAACGCCAACCACCTCGTCGGCGACGCCGGCTGGCTGCCCTCGAACAACCCCGGTTACAAATACAACGGCTACGACAAGGACTCGACCTACGGCCTGACCCTTGGTGGCCCGATCATCAAGGACAAGCTGTTCTTCTTCGTCTCCGCCGAGCACGAAAAGACCACCGGCATTGGTGCCGACTCGGCCAATGGCCTGGATGACTCGCTGGGCAATGGCCCCTCCACCAGCGGCAAGGTGTCGCCGGGTGATCTGCAGAAGATCATCGACGCCACCAAGGCACTGGGCCTGACCCCGGGCGCATTCGGCAGCTCCAGCGCGCTGACCTATGACGACAAGCGCTACCTGGGCAAGGTTGACTGGAACATCAGCAACAACCACCGCGCCAGCTTCACCTACCAGAACACCAGCGAGCTGCTGCCGGCCGTCGGCGGCAACAGCCCGAACAGCGTGGGCCTGTCGAGCTACACCTATACCAAGGACATCAAGACCAACAACTACGTCGCCCACGTGTTTGACGACTGGTCCGACAACTTCTCCACCGAGGCCAAGGTTGGCTACCAGAAGTACACCCAGGACACCACGGCGCCGTATCAGCAGCCGGCGGTCAATGTGAACCTGTCGGCTGATGGCAAGGGCCCCTCGGTGAATCTCGGTGAGGAGCGCTACCGCCACTACAACCACATCGATACCAAGAAGCTCAGCGTCTTCCTGGCCGGCACGTATTACCTCGGCGATCACGCCATCAAGGGCGGCATCGACTACCAGCGCAACAAGATCAACAACCTGTTCGGCCAGACCGAATTCGGCCAGTACAACTTCTGGGGCATCAACAACCTGGTGGCCGGCAACTACAACTCGTACATCCTGTATCACCCGGCACCGGGCTACTCGTTGGACGACATCGCCGGCAAGTGGACCTACAGCCAGTACAGCCCGTTCCTGCAGGATACCTGGCAGGTCAACAACCAGCTGTCGCTGCAGTACGGCGTCCGCGTGGACATTCCGCATTCGGGCGGCAAGCCGGCCTACAACGCCGGCTTCGAGCAGGCGTTCGGCTACCCCAACAACTACACCGTGGGCTCCAGCAACCGCGTGGTGGAGCCGCGCCTGAGCTTCAACTACGCGTTCGACAGTGAGTACAAAACCCAACTGCGTGGCGGCGTGGGCCTGTTCCAGACCTCCCCGCCGACGGTGTGGATGACCAATCCGTTCCAGAACAACGGCGTCACCCTGCTTTCGTATACCTCGTTCTCGCCGTCGACTGCCCCGTTCAGCGCCGACCCGTTCAACCAGAACATCCCGGCCGGCGGTGGCGCGGGCTCGATCGACACCATCGACAAGAACTTCAGGCTGCCGACGGTGTGGAAAATGAGCCTGGCGCTGGACCGCGAGTTGCCGTGGTGGGATCTGGTGGCCTCGGCCGAATACCAGCACATCCAGGTGCGCGACGGCATCATGTATCAGGCAGTGAATTTCGGCGCACCCACCGGCGTGTTGCCTGATGGCCGCCTGCAGTACTGGAAGACGCCGGGTGAGGCGGCCACCTCGAAGGATGCGCTGGCCAACCAGAACCGCGCCTTCAGCACAGCCTCGACCTTGCTCACCAATACCCACAAGGGCAAGTCCGACAGCTTCACGCTCGCCGTCAGCAAGCCGTTCACCAACGGCTTCTCCGGCACCGCCAGCGTCACGCTGAACCATGCCACCGACGTCGACCCGGGCACCGATACCATTGCCTACAACGGCTACTCGCGGGTAGCGCGCCTGAACCCGAACAGCGACGTGTCCGCCACCTCCAACTACAGCACCGCGCAGAGCGTCAAATTGTCGCTGAACTGGAAGCACAACTTTTTCGGCGACTACCGCACGCAGGTATCGATGTTCTACAACGGACATACCGGCAACCCGTACACCTGGGTGTTCGGCAACGATGCGAACGGCGACAGCATCTCGGGCTGGGATCCGGCGTACATCCCGGGCGTCAACGACCCGAAGGTAAGCTACGGCAATGCCACGGCGCAGCAGATCCAGCAGTTCCAGGACTTCCTCGCCAGCGACAAGTACCTCAAGGATCATCGCGGCCAGGTCGCCTCCCGCAATGGTGCGCACGCGCCGTGGGTGACCACGATGGACATGAGCTTTTCGCAGGAAATCCCGGGCCTGTTCAAGGGCAACAAGGGTGAGATCCGTCTGGACGTCTACAACTTCCTCAACCTGATGAACAAGAACTGGGGCCAGCAGCGCTACGCCGGCATCTACCCGACCCGCACGCTGGCCAACTACGGCGGCGTCAATGCCCAGGGCCAGTATGTGTACAACCTGCCCACCGACAAGAGCGGCAACTACCAGCCGCAGCAACTGCAGGTATACGACGGCGGCTTCTATGACCCCAGCCGCGTGGTCTCGCGCTGGTCGGCCATGCTGACCGTGCGTTACACCTTCTGATCCAACGCATCATCGTCACAAAAGAAACGGGCGCCCTGGGGCGCCCGTTTCTTTTGGCCAAGGTGCATCGCCATCAGGGACAGATGCATTGATCCCGTCGCCTTGCACCACCGAGGGATCGAACTTTCAGCCACTCAGTTCCACGGCCACGACTTCAACGCGTAGTCCTTCGGCGGCGTGTCGCCGGCGAGGTATCGCACGAAGTAATCCCAGCGTCGGCGGGTGATGTACGGCGTGGCGTCGGCATAGCCGTGGTGGACATCAGGGATCGCGATCATGTCGAAATCGCGGTTCGCCTTGATCAGCGCCTGCACCACCAGCAGCGTGTTGGACGGCGGCACGTTGTCGTCCAGCGTGCCGTAAGTGAGCATCAGGTGGCCCTTGAGGTTCCCGGCGAAGTCCTGGTTGGCCTGCGCGTCGTAGTTGCTCTTGCCGTCCTTGCCGGTGACCAGCAGGCCCTGCCACTTTTCAGCCCAGTCGTCCTCGTAATTGTGGTTGTCGTGGTTGCCGCTCTCGGCCCAGCCGACCTTGAAGAAATCCGGGTAATGAAACATCGCCCCCGCCGTGGCATTGCCGCCGCCGGAATGGCCCCAGATGCCGACGCGACCGAGATCGATCCACGGATAGCGCCGGCCCAGTTCCTTCAGCCCGGCAAGCTGATCGGGCAAGGTGTTGTCCTCGATGTGCTCGAAGTAGGCATCGTGGAAGGCCTTGGAGCGCCACGGCGTACCCATGCCATCAATCGCCACCACGATGAAGCCGAGCTCCGCCAGCGCCTGATGGTCGGCACGCGACGGCAGGAAACTGCGCCCGCGCACCGAGCCGGTCTGCGGGCCGGGATAGACATAGTCGATGATCGGGTATTTCCTGGCCGGATCGAAGTTCGTCGGCTTGAACATCATCCCGTAAAGGTCGGTCTTGCCATCTCGTGCCTTCACCGTGAACGGAATCGGCGGCACCCAGCCGGCCGCCTTCAGACGACTGATATCGGCCGTGGCCAGCGTGGCCAGCGTGTGGCCGTCAGCCGCCGTACGCAGCACGGTGACCGGCGGTGTCGTCGGTGTCGAATACGCATCGACAAAGCGCTGGCCATCGGGCGAGAGGCTGATCGTGTGGTCGGCATCCTCCGGCGTCAGCAGGGTCGGCTCGCCGCCATCAAGGCTGACCTTCCAGAACTGCTGGTAGTAAGGATTCACGCCCGGCGTGCGGCCCACGCCGCGAAACCACACCGTGCGGCTCTTCGGATCGAGCTTCAGCACGTCGGTGACATTGCCTTCACCGCTGGTGATGGCGTGCTTGAGCTTGCCGGTATCGAGATCATACAAATAAAGCTGGCCCCAGTTGCTGCGCTCGCTGTACCAGATCGCCTCGTGCGTGGCCGGCAGGTAGCGCCAGTTCACCGCGCCGTTGCCGCTTTCGTAATACGTCGGCACCACTTCCTCGAACACCGTACGCACCGCGCCGCTGGACGCATTGGCAATGCGGAACCACTCGTGCTTGTGGTCGCGCGAGGTGGAGACAAAGGCCAGCGTGCTGCCATCAGGCGCCCACTTCACGTCGTCCCAGCCGCCATCGGGGCCGCAACTGACGTCATCGCACAGGCTGGAGCGGTGCTGGTCCGGCGGCATCTTCAGACGCACCACGTTCTTCGCCGCCACGTCGATGATGACGCGCTCGATCATGGTCACGTCCTTGTCGCCGACCAGCGGATACTTCCACTTCAGCAACTCCGGATGACCCACCCTGGTGCGCACCAGGTACATCTCGCCGGTCTTGCGCTGGTCCTGCTGAAAGGTGGCGATTCGCTTCGAGTCCGGCGACCACTCGAGGATCGCGTGGTCGGTGTGTTTCCAACCCGCGTTGTCGGTGGCGTAGCCGAAGTTTTCGACGCCATCGTGGGTGAGCTGGGTTACCTTGCCGCTGGCCACGTCGCGCAACCACAGGTTCCAGCCGCGGATGAAGGCTTCGGATTTTTTGTCCGGTGAGAGCACGCCCGGGCCGCTGGCACTCGCTTCGTCAGCGGTGGAAGCCGCCTTGACGCACGTCGCCCTGGCGTCGCAGACATAAGTCTTGCCACCGAGGCTCAACTGATAGCGCCCGTCAGCCGTCAGCGATATATCCCGGATACCGAGCTTGCTCGCCTCCAGTGGCTTGCCACCGGCCAGCTTGCTCAGCGCGGACGCCATCGCGGCCTGATCGAACAGCGGCGAAGCCTTGCGGCTGCCGGCATCCATGCGCAGGTAGTGGTCGCCGCTGGCGTCGTGGTCGACGTAGGCAAAGGCGTTGTCGTCCAGCCAGTCAACGCGGTTCACCGCATGATCGACCAGAGGCGACGTGTTGTAGCTGAGGAATTTTTCGGCCCGCGCATAGTCGGCGCCGGTCAGCGTTCGGCCTTGCGCATGGGCGCCGGCCGACAGGCTGGCCAGCGCCAGGGCGCCGAGCAGGCGCGAAGTGGACATCGTTGGGTGCATCAAGAACTCCCCTGCAGGAATACCGGCGCGCACAGGCGCCGACGAAAAAGACGTGGCGCAGCGTGACCAGGCCAGATGATTGCCGCACGCATGAAACGCCGCCAGACAATGGATCGTAACGCCGCATCGTCGCGCTGGCACCCTGCCAGAAGTCCCTGTGCGGACGGAGAGCCTCGCAACATTCTGCGCCTGCGATGAGATACCTCGGCAAAAGCCGATGCATGCTCGATCACCCCCTGCGCTGCGCGCACGCGACTTGCACACAGCGCGGCGCATACTTGGCCAGCTTTTCCCGCTATTCGATGAGGCAACACATGCAGACACGTACCCTGGGCCGCAATGGCCCGCTGGTTTCCGCCCTCGGCCTCGGCTGCATGGGCATGAGCGATTTCTACGGCGTGCGCGACGATGCGGAGTCGATCGCCACCATCCAGCATGCGCTGGACCGCGGATTGAACCTGCTCGACACCGCCGACATGTACGGTCCGTTCCTCAACGAGGAACTGGTCGGCAAGGCAATCAAGGGGCGTCGTGAACAGGCCTTCGTCGCCACCAAGTTCGGTATTGTGCGCGATGCCAGCGACACCACCGTACGCGGCATCAGCGGTCGGCCGGAGTATGTGCGCAGCGCCTGCGACGCGAGCCTGAAACGGCTCGGTATCGACTGCATCGACCTGTACTATCAGCACCGCGTCGACCCGAGCGTGCCGATCGAGGAAACCGTGGGCGCCATGGCCGGCCTCGTCGTCGCCGGCAAGGTGCGCCTGCTGGGGCTGTCCGAAGCCTCCGGCGCCACCCTCGAGCGCGCCTGTGCGGTGCATCCGATTGCCGCCTTGCAGAGTGAGTTTTCGCTGTGGACGCGCGACCCGCAGAGCAACGGCATGCTCGACGCCTGCCGCAAGCTGGGCGTGAGCCTGGTCGCCTATTCGCCGCTGGGTCGCGGCTTTCTCACCGGCGCCATCCAGTCCCCGGACGATCTCGCCGCCGACGACTACCGGCGCACCAGTCCGCGCTTCGTCGGCGACAACTTCAAGCGCAACCTGGAGCTGGTCGATCATGTGAAATCCCTGGCCGCCGACAAGGGCTGCACGCCGGCGCAGCTGGCATTGGCCTGGGTGCTGGCGCAGGGCCAGGACATCATCGCCATCCCCGGCACCAAGCGACGTTCGCGGCTGGATGAAAACCTCGCCGCACTGAATGTGCAGCTCAGCGCAAGCGAACTGCAGGCGCTGGATGCGGCGTTCCCGGCCGATGCAGCGGTCGGCACCCGCTACGCAGAAGCGATGATGCATCTGGTCAACGCCTGATCTACGGGAGCCGCCCTGCTTCGATGGAGGGCGGCTTGCCAGACCCGCTAAACTCACCGATATGAGCACTCCAGAATATTCCCCGCTCGGCAAGGACACCGTCTATGTCGACCGTTACGACCCGAAGCTGCTGTTTCCGATTCCGCGCGCCGACAAGCGCCGCGAAATCGGTGTGGCCGAAGACCTGCCATTCCATGGCGTCGACATCTGGAACGCGTACGAGCTGTCGTGGCTCGACCTGCGCGGCAAACCGATGGTGGCGCTGGCCGAATTGCGGGTGCCCGCGGCATCGCCGCACATCATCGAATCGAAGTCGCTCAAGCTTTATCTCAACGGCTTCGCGCAGGAACGCATCGCTGATGCGTCCACCCTCACCGACACCCTGCTGCACGACCTCTCGGCAGCCGCCGGCGCGGTGATCAGCGTGCAGCTCAGCGAGGCGAATGCGGCCACGTTTCCGGTCAGCAATCTGGACGGCCATCTGCTCGACCAGCAAGACATCGAGATTGATCACTACGGCCCGCCGGATGCGGACTTCCTCTACACCGATGGCAGCGCGCAACCGGTGCAGGAAACCCTGGTATCGCATCTGCTGCGCTCGAACTGCCCGGTCACTGGCCAGCCCGACTGGGGCAGCGTGCAGATCGCCTACTGCGGCGCGCCGATCGACCATGCCGGCCTGCTGCGCTACCTGGTCTCGTTCCGCACCCACAACGAATTTCACGAGCAATGCGTGGAGCGGATCTTCGTCGACCTGAGCCAGCGCTGTGCACCCCAGCAGCTCAGCGTGTACGCCCGCTACACCCGACGCGGCGGGCTCGACATCAACCCGTTTCGCAGCAGCACGCCGATCACACCCGACAACCTGCGTACGGTTCGACAATAAGCTGCCAGCGGTTGCCATGCATCGGTGCTGCCGCATGATCGAGTCAGGAGATTCCATGACTACCTCCCTTCAACCCCGCGCTTTCATCGGCCTTGCGCTCGCCAGCACCCTGCTGCTCGGCGCCTGCGGCAAGCGCGGCCCGGCCAGTCCGAACCAGACACCCATCCCCACCAGCACCGCCCCGACTGCTGCAGCGGCCACCTCGGTGACGCCACCGCCCGCGGCGAACGCGGGTGCCACAGCCATCGCCAGGGCCGCAACGGCCGTTACGCCATCGGCACCACTGGCGCCCGCAGCAACTAGCTCCGCCCCCGCGATACCCGCCGCGTTGAGCGTAGCCCGTGTGACCCTCGGCAACAGCGTCGGCAGCGACCTCGAAGTCATCGACGCCAGCAACAGCTTCACCAACGACAACAAGACCATCTACGCCAGCGTCGACACCCGGGGCAGCAGCAGCGGTGCCACGCTCCATGCGAAGTGGAGCTATCTGGAGGGCAAGGGACAGCTGATCAGCAGCGTCACCCAGTCGATCGCCACCGATGGACCCGCCGTGACCACGTTCAAGCTGGAAAATCCGGAGCTGTGGCCCGACGGCAAATACCAGGTCGAGATCTCCCTCGATGGCAAACCAGCCGCCACCCAGGCGTTTCTGATCCACAAGCGCTAAGTATGTAAACCCGCTGCGTTGTTTTGCTCATTGCGCGCGCCGGGATGGTTGTGGCCGAGGCTGGCTTGCGGGCTATGCCCGTTGCAGGGGCGCAGCCAGCCTTTGAAAAAGTTGGCACAGTGGCCCTGATCGTCACAAGACCTTGCAGCGGCCCACTCGCGAAGGCTGGCATGCGTCAGTCGCTCGGCGTCGCCGTTGATGCGCGGTGTATGGGGGGCGTGTGCGAAGGTGACGCATACCGAGACGGCGGATGAGTGGGTGGAAGCGGCGTGACTTGTAACAAACAGGCCCCGTTCCCGGTCAGGACGCGCCGGGACACCACACCAGCTTGCCAATCAGAACCGGGGGGCATCGCGCGCGCACCGACCGATGTCCTGATGGTCTTTTTCTGAATATAGCCTTGCATCGGCCGGTAAGCTTGGTACTCCAAAGAAGGCGCGTTGCCACGAAGAGGCAACCCGGTTTTACCGCGTGATATAGGGAGGTCGGCGCGGCGCACTGGAAAATGGATGCTGCCGCTTGTCGGCGGACAACGGACTGTTGAGTCGATTGCGCACCGGTTCGTGGTGTTTTTTGAATATCCACAGATCCAAGACCCAGGGGGCATTGGACATGGTGACGCTTCGCTTCATGCCTAGCCGCGTGCGCATGTGGCCGCGCGTTTGGTCGTGGTTGCTTCTGTCCGCTCTCGTTGCCTTGTCATCTTCGCCGGTACAGGCAGATCAACGACCTTGGACGCTTGATCTATATCGGCATATGTCATGGACCGGGAAAAGTGGCGCGCCCACCGGCGTGGCTGCCCTGGCCCAAGCCAAGAATGGCTATCTGCGGGTCGAAGCCGATCATGGCCTCTACCGTTTTGATGGAAATACGTTCGAACAGTTCAATCCAACGATCGGAGAACCACTTCAATCGGCTGCGGTAACTGCGTTGTTTGCTCCACGCGAAGGTGGCCTGTGGGTCGGCTATGAGGATGGTGGCGTCAGCTTTTTGAAAGACGGGCGCGTTAGCAATTACAAGCCGGAATTGCCTCAACGGAAGACGGTCCTGGGATTTACTGAGGAAGACGGTGTTGTTGGCGGGACAGTAAACACTGAGGAATATCACTGGTTTGGTGCCCACGCCCCCAGGCGACTTGTGGATACACACGCAGGCTGGGGTCTACCTGCTTCCTGCGTTCGAGGTGAAAAAGTCTGAAGCGCATGCCGCATATGGCATGCGCTTCAGAAAATTCGGTACGCTCGACGGATTGCCAGGGTCCCCTGCGCAAGAAACTCCACTGCCTTCCGCCGGGAGAGGAAGCGATGGAAGAATCTGGTTGGCGACCAACAACGGCGTGGTTTGGGTCGCTCCGGCGCAACTGGTATCCAACAAGCTTGCGCCTCTGGTCTCGATCGACTCGATCTGCGCGGATGGAAAACGCCACCGCGCCAGCGAGGGGTTGAAGTTGCCGCCGAACACGCAAAATATCAAGGTCCGTTTCGCAGCGCTGGGACCGACTCTCCCCGAACGGACTCAGGTCAGGATTCGAATGTCCCGCGTCGATCGCGACTGGGTCGATGTCGGTAACGTCCGCGAGGCGGGTTACACAAGACATGGGCCAGGGCACTATCGTTTTCAGGTGATCGACGCCAAGGAAGATGGGGTGTGGAACCGCATCGGAGCCACGGTGGATTTCCGGATCGAACCGACATTTTTCCAGACACCGTGGTTCATCTCGCTGTACATTGCCAGTGCGGCATTTCTCATCCGGGTGGTTTTTAGCTATCGCCTGCGCTACGAACGGAGCCTTGTCGCCGACCGTGTTGCCGCACGGCACGCCGAGCGCGATCGGATTGCACGCGAGCTCCAAGACACCCTGCTGCAGGGCTTTCAAGGTCTGCTCTTGCGCATGCAGACATGGGTGAGCGACCCAGACCTGGGCGACGCGCGACGATCAGAAACGAGCCGTTCCATCGGTCAAACGCGCGGTCTGTTGATCCAGGGACGCGACCGCATTCTTGCGCTTCGCGCCAGCGATAACGACTCACGCAAGCTGGCGTGGGAATTGCAATCGTTCTGCGCCCGATTTGCCACCAGTCACGCTACTCGCATCGAGGTCATCGACGCGGTACCCGAGTTGATGTTGCCAAACGTGATCGCGGGTGAAGTCGTGTCCATTGCGCAAGAGGCCCTATTGAACGCGATCAAGCATGCAAAGTCCTCACTCATGGAAGTACGGCTCGAGCACTTGAAAGATGCCGTGCGATTGACGGTGCGAGATGATGGTTGTGGCATCGTCACCGAGATCGTGGAACACGGCGGACCGAAGGGTCACTGAGGCCTCGTCGGCATGCGCGCGCGCCGAGCGGATTGGCGCGACGTTTTCCATATCAAGTGATTCGAAGCAGGGCACGCTGGTCGAGATCGTTGTTCCCGACATCTCACGCGTCAAAGACTGGCTGCGGATCTGGCGACGGGATACACGCTACTGAGCCGGCGCACGGCGCACGAGTTGGTCGCCTTGAGGGTGGCTGAAACTGCGTTACGAATGGTCTGGTTGGTCACCTCTGGTTTGAATATTCGCGGTCTGGCTGCGCCAATCCACACCGCGCTTGCGCTACCTCCGCGCGCGTCGACCTCGGCGCAGTCGCCCGAGCAGGTCCTCGCGGCGCTGACTGTGTCGCCGAAGATACACCGCACAGTCGATCGATTTTAGTGAAATGCCCTGTAGCTCGTTCTACCGGGACGACCTCGACCACTATCGCTTCTGCACCGAATGTTTTTTTCCAAAACCTTCGACGCATGCTCGGCATGCATTCGCAGTTGATCACGCTCGGTACATGCTCCATCGTCAGGCCGATCGCGCGCACGATCTCGCTCGATATGAGGCGATGCAGCCTCTCCACTGGCGCTCCCGGCCTCAGTTCCTGATAGATCCCCATCGAAACAACCGATGCCAGATCCAGCAATGTGTTCCACGTCGAGGGTTGAGCCGGCCCCGGATGTCGGGTCATGTCCTCGGTCCAGGTGAGATGCGCACTCAGCTGCTGAGCGTGCGCAGTTCGCCGCGCGCCAGGCCGAACAACGTACGAACCAGCAAGCCCATGATGGTGATCGTCGCCAGAGCGAGAGTGGCAATCGCAAGCGCGTTGGCGATCCAACCCGGCGCATAAGCTGCGTAGCGCAAGCTTGCGATGGCAGAAGCAGCCAGTGGAAAACTCACGGACCACCAGGCAAACCGGAACGGACAGCACTGCCCCAGCTTGCGTACTCGACCCAACAGCACCGCCAGCATGAAGAGCGTAAGCATGTAGAGCGCCTGGGCGAAAAGGTCGATCGTGCCGCTGACAATCGTGTAAGCCGAGTAACCTATGGCAAACGGCGCCACCAGAATCAGTAGCGTGGATTGCAATGCATCGGGCATTGGCGGCTGGAATAAAATTCGCGAAAAAATGATCGTGAACAGCGGCACGGCGAGGAACAGTCCGATCGAGAGAGCCGCTACCATGAGTTGGTGGAGCGGAAGCATATAGCTTGAATCGAAGCCAAGCGCGGGAACGGCTAGTGGCATATCAAGCAACCCTACCCCTGGAACAATCCACGCTGGTGTGACGTGGGCGACCTGTTGCTCCCCGCTCATCCAGCGGCTGACGATCAACCAGGCAAATACCGACATGCCGAACGCGCCAAGTATCCACAACGTGCGCGCCAAAAGCAGACTCACCGGCGCGAGAACAATGGGCAACAAGAGAAGACTGATGAACACCATGCCGAAAAGGTTGCCCGAAAAAGGGTGGTGAAATTCGGCGCTGACCGCCTTTGGAGCGGTGACGATCTTGATACCGTAGCCGATCCCTACCGCGACAAATGCCGCAATCGCCGCTACGGCCCATGCATTGGCTGCCCAACACGGAGCGCCAAACACACCATGCGCCAGGCGCCACGCAATGCTCAATCCGGTCAAACCCATCACGGATCCAAACAGGCCAATCGGAAGGTTGTCGACCTGCTGCCAGCGTGACGTTGTGTCAATTGAGACGTCGTTCATGAGAGAGCCTCCACCCAGGTGTACCGCGCTGGATCGAGCCAGCTCGAAAGCGTCTCAGGCGCGCCGGATTTGTGAAGCAGGGGACGGAGCAAACGACCTGCGTGCGGCGTCCTCACGCAGCAGCACTCGTAGCAGCACCTCGGAGTCAATCTTCCGTGCCCCGGAAGCGTGATCAATCTATGCCAAAGTCGTCATGACTTTCATCCTGATCGCTTCGATCAGCCGACACCCTGTCGTACTGAACGAACCACGGCTCATGATTTCGACAACGTCACCCTGTAGACAATCAGCCATGGTGTCTCTCCTGGAAAGGCTTGACCACGCACCGATGCACGCACTCGCATCCATGACCCGGGATAACGGAACATTGCCGTGTGGACGTCGAGAGCCATGTCCACTCCGAGGGCCTTGGCCGCCACCTCACGACTCGCGCCGTGCTTCAGCGCCTCGCCGCCATGCTGCGGTAACACGACCATCGTACCGAGCAGTGACTGAAACAGTCATCGCCATCAACTCGCGCGTCTTGGCGTCCACTCGCGAGGTGTCTGCGCCAGGACCTGATTATGCTCAATAACTCGCAGGCAAGCCTGGGCTGAGTTTGCCTGGGTTACCAATTCGCCCCCCAATGTCCCCTGGCGCCGCAGCCAATCCAGCAATGATTGCGCCCCGGCCTGTAGGTTGTCGGGAACCTGGCTGAAAAGGGGAGACGCCCATCAGGGGAGCTGTTGGCGCTGCACGATTTTTCCCAGTTTACCGGCACTGCCCTCGACGATTGCCAGATAGCGCCGCTCGGACTTGGTATCAGCCTGGACAACCTGCCGGATAGGCCCTACGGCATCAACCACCGCGGCTCCGGACGGATTGGTGGTGAACTCAGCCAGAGGCTTGCGCGTGCCACTGCCGTCGGGTCGTTCGACCAGGGCCAATACGTAGCGTTGCCGGGGTCGAAGACCACTTACAGAAGCCTGAAGGATCTGGGCAAGTCCCTGATCGAACAGCGCCACACTGGTTGGTCCGGCGTCGCCGGCTTCACGATGGCCGCTGACAGCTATCAGTGTCAGTTGGCTGGAATGGCCCACCATGCCCAGGGGCAGAAGGTTCTGCAGACCGTCGCCATCCGGTACAGCTCCGGGCACATATACCAAGGCCTGTGGCGCCTGGCCAATCGGGATGGTCGCCACCACCCGGTACGTGATGGTGTCGATGACAACAAGCGCGTCAGCATTCTCCAGACCTACATAGACCCGTGTGCCGTCACCGGAGGGCCAGATCCCGTGAGGCAGGTGGCCGACCCTGATTGTCGCCACCTGGGCAAAATTGTCAGTACGAAAGACCTTGACCTGATTCAGCCCACCCACCGTGACATAAGCAAAGCTGCCTTCGGCGTTGCGCACAAAATTGACATGGTTGGTGATCGGACCGGTATCCAGGACCTTGAGGATATTGAAGGGCGGGCGAGCAGCGAACACTTGGACCTTGCCCGTATCCTTGAGCGTGATCCAGACCTGGGTGCCATCAGGCGTCGCGGCCAGATTGGGGCAAAACGGACTGACCTGCGTCACCCTGCTGACGATCCGATGCTCGGCAACCGATATGACGTCGGTTTCTGGATTGAACGAGGAACAGACATAGCCATACTTGCCGTCGGGCGAGAAGATTTGCATGCCGGGGCCACCGGCGACCTTGATCCGCAGCTTCTCTTCGTAACTGTGCCCGTCGAGCACCTGTACATAGTCCTGCCCCCGTACGGTGATCCAGACCTCATTGCCATCAGGCGTGAAAAACGCCTCGTGCGGCGAGCGACCGATGTAAGTGGTGTGTTTGACCTCGTTGCTGGCGGTGTCGATGAAGCTGACCGAGTTGCTGCCAATCGAGACAACCGCCAGCGTGCGGTGATCGGGTGCGAAGCCCAATCCATGCACCAGCAGCTGGCCACGATAGAGCGGGCTGAGATTGCCGGGCTGTTTGTCACCAAGCTGGATCACTCCAAGCAGGCGGTTGTCGAACGGATCAGTCACGGACACCGTGTTGGAAAATTGCTCCGCTGCGTAGACGCGGTCATGGTGGCTGATCGCCACATCCGCAGCAGATGCGGCGCCTGGTGACTGACCAGCAGCGGCAGGCAATGCCACGATTGCTGCAACGGCTATTGCCAATGCGAGAACAAACAAGGTCGGCTTCAGAGACACACTCCTGCGCTTGCTCACGGCTGTACTCCGGGTACGCATGCAGCAAATCGGTAAGCGACCTTCAGCAAGGAAACGTCGCATGGCTTGTCGATCGACGTTATCGATGGCTGGGTCGGTGCAGGCGCCGATGGCCATAGAGGCTCGCCGACAGCAAGGCGCATGGCGTCGATCTCCTGCTTCTGGGTCACGATGATTTCCTGTGCGAGCCGTTTGAGCTGAACATTGTGGCCATATCGCAACATCGCCAACGCCATATCGATCGCGCCCTGATGGTGGGGCACCATCATGGCGACGAAGTCCCGATCAACGTCCCCGGAAGGCTCAACGGCCATCTCACGCATCATTCTGTCCATGGCGGACCTGTTCTGACTCATAAACAGAACCTCTTCGGCAGAAGGCGCGGCAACCGCTGCCGCAACCACAACGCCTGTGGCATAGGCCGACACCAACATGGACGCGATCAGCAACTTCATGGCAACACCCCAAAGTGGCAACGCAGAAAGCGGTTTTGGCACTGCTGGCCAACGGGCTCACCGTGGCGGAAAGCCCTGGTACGAACATATCCCGCTGTGCGGGTCCCCAGATAGGACACGCTTGCGCTTTTTTTCAACTCCAGGCATGGCCGCCGCCATCAAGAGGCAATTGTCGCGAGCAGCACCATCGCGAGTGAATCTCTCTCCTGCAGCCATAGCCTGAAGCCTCGCTATTGGCTGAGCGTGACGGCAGCGAGGGACATTCCACGACTGCCCGCGGGAATAGCACTTGCACCCTGACGTATTGCGGCGAACATTCACGCAAATATGGATGAAGAACGCCGTTTTTCATGACACAGCCAGTTCAATCCCCTGCTACCGCGGCAAGGCATGTCACGTGCCATGTGGTGGCCATGCGGCAGTCCTGGCAGCCATATTCATTCTCGCGATCACGGCGCCCACCGTCGCCACGGCAATGCCGCAGTTCATCGGCGATATCGATTGGCTGACGACGTGGAACCGGATTTTCGACTCTTTCCCGCTCACGCATACGACGGCCGCTTGGTGCCGTGAAAACTGGCCGATGTCCAAGACAGGAAGACGGTGACAACTCCGGGTATAGCCGAGTTCGGGGCGGATTGCGTCATGAGCGGTTTCGCATGGTCGACGTACCCACTTATTGACTTTCGTCTTGTCCGGGTGTCGGTGCCAGCGCTGTGCAACCTGGGATTTTGGTCGGCTGCTGAGCCATCTCTGCTTTAGCGCTTTCGCTGGCAGGAAACCATATCGCACACCGCTTCTCGCGGCCTTGATCTTGTGGATCAATGTGCCGCCGGGTCTGCTGGCGGCAGCGGGGTTTGAACTGGCTTTGCGAGAAAGAAGTGCGCGGCGATCGGGAAGCCATCGATATCATCGGGGCAATCCTGCTCACGCTGTCCACCGGCAAATTCAGGAACTTGTTCACAGAGACCGCCTGGCCCGACGTCCGCAGATCCGCCGCGGTTGCCGCGATTTTTCTGTTTGCCGGCAGCGCCTTCGTGTCGCAGGCGACGCGCGCGGGACCGAGGCCTTCGTTCGCTCTCTGGATTCAGCGCGATCGCGCGACACACGAGCGGTGTGGCAGCAATCGCCCGCGTGGCACTGATCGGGATCGCCGCCACGATGCCGATGTATGTGCAACGTAACCTCATCACTCACCGCATGATGGGTGGGCTCGCACTGAGCATGATGATGGCGGGATGGTCAACCGGCACCATTGCCAGAACCCGGACGCTTCCACGTGTCAGACTCCATCGCATGTTGATCCTGGACTAGACGATGATTCCGATCGGAGCGGTCGCGTTCTTGTTGCACTCCCCTTGGGACGCGCCAATACGGTCGAGCCTTGACTCAGTCGTCATGCTCTGCGGCATGGGATAGTAATCGTCAGCTCGATCGTTCTGATTTGTTGCGGCAAGGCTGATCGGCTTCCGCGACGTTCAAATCGTCCATGACACTTTTTGTCCTAGCGCTTCCCGTACTCAGAGAAGACATAGTCGCGGTTCTTCACGATCGTGTGGCAGGCGAATCCGCACTTGGCGTCTTGCGCCTGCGGCGGGTGATCATCGAGTGTGCTGGGTCTGAACGTATCCGCCGTGGCGTCGTACTGGAAGGCCGCCCAACCCCATCCACCAGTATCCGCGAACCGCTTGCTGTCCTTTACCATAAAGCCAACGTCATGTAGCGGCCCCGACACCGTTGTTGCTGTCGGGGCCGTCGCGCTCGGACTCGCGACCCAATGGACTTTCGCCATCCGCACGCCGTCGGGGAACGCTTTGCCGTTGCCGGGAATTCCGGCACGGTACGCACGGACCATTTGCGGATTGGCGAGGATCACCGCTATCAGTGAGTTGTGTTGACTGACCGAGACAACCTGCCAGCCTTCGTACCCTTTGAACTCGGCGAAGCCGAGCCCCCCCGGGACTTTGACGATGTTCTTGTCGGGGGTGGTTGGTGCGGCGGAGCTTGCAACAAATGCCAGGGATACGCTGAGAGCAACGAAGGCACTCCAGATCAGCAAATTTCTTTGCGCATAACGCATGGCGATCTCCCGGGGCAAGTAATGAAGTACTGACAGCGTCTGCAAATAAGCCGACCCGGTCGGCCCATGCCTCCCTCCAGACGGCTTTGATCACGATTGCGGAAGCACCGCCTCCCACTTTCGCCCTGCATGGCGAAAACATGTTCTCGCGCGCTCGCCATAGTGTGTCGACGAAGCTCGCCTTGAATTCATTTCCTCCGGTCCCTTTTGGCGCAGCACGCCACTTCAGACCATGCCGAATGAAGGTCGTCCTGTTGGCATTCTCGCTTACGTGCGAAAGCCATGTCTGCTCGGCTCTCCTTGGTTCCGGCGAGAAATTGATACGATGGCTGGCCACTACTACAGGTACTGCATAGCTCACAGGGCACGACTGCAAAAAGCTTCTGCATGAGTGACCCTGCCCAGCGTCTTCCCTTTTTCTGCCATCACCATTCGATGTGTCTGCTTTTGATTTCCATATACGCTTTTGCCCACAAAGCCATCTGGATATGCATCGATTTACACCAGGCTAGATGCATGTGGCTGACATCGGAAGCCGTATGGCCCTTGGCCTCCAGGTACGGCTTGATAGTGTCATTGAGCACAACAAGGAAGGCGACGACATCGCTGTAGGGCACATAAGGCGTCGAGACGGCGTTGTCTACCTGATTTTTCTTGACACTGGTATGCCGCAGGGCAATCTCCTGCTGGTAATCGAGCCACTCCTGGTCATACGGACGCAGGCACGTATCGAGGATCCATTGCTCAAACCTGCGATTGCTTCGCGCCAGGTAGGCCGGCGCAGGCGAGCCGTCGAGGTTTCGCGAGTGCGCCGCCAAGTGTGGAATGCCGGCAATGATGTTCGCTCGCCAGTGATGCACGATGCGCTCGACTTGATCTTCAAGCACGCTCGCGGCCATGTGAAGATAGCGCTCATCCTCTTCGACAAAGCCCACCGATGCCTTGAGCCGGTCAAGGTCATCGAGCGTCGCCGTTGACGACGCGACGGCCGACGAGCCGTAGGTATAGCCGGGGATATCGTTCGTATCTCCGCTCATGGGGATACCTCGTCAGTGGCCAGGTGCTGGTACAGCCAGTCTGTGGCCTGAAGCGGTGAAATGTAAGGCACACATGACATGCGTGTTCAACATTGAAAAAGGGGGGCCGTTTGTAGTTCTCCAGCGCACGACTGGGTATTCTGCTTTCGTTCAATCAATCAATGAAGCGGCCACCAGAACGACGGTTCCGCAGCGTGATCCGAAGCTGCTCTTCCAGGACCTCATCGAACTCTGCAGGCAGGCTTGGCTTGACGGTTTTGATCCGACCACTGAGTCGATGCGTCGGATCACGAAACAAGGTTGGTGGTTTGCGGGGGGGCAGGAGGCGGCCTAAGACACAAGGTTGAATGAAGGTTACTTTGACCTCTATTTTTGCCTTTGGCTTTTACTGTTTTCCTGTTTTTGGATGTTTCCCGGATTCGCTGCCGATCAGGCTGCCGCGGGTGTCGCCATCAAACGGCAGCACCAGGACATGTCTCTCGCTGTTCTATTGGCTCTGAGCCCCTGGACTCTTCGGCCTGAGTCTGCTTCGCTCAACGTCCCCCACGTTGAGTCGCAAGGTGGTTCAGAGCACGGCTTCCACGCATCGGCGGCGTGTGCTGCATGCACAGTGGCTACGCCGATACCGAGCCGATCCGCTTTGATCCGTCCACCGGGAGGACCGCGACACCCTTTTTGCTAGCGTATCGCCGGCTCTGCCATCAGCCTTGATGTCACAGGACTTTCAGACTGTTGCCGTCGTGGTCCGTCACGAATGCTGCATGGATATCCGGGTAGTTTGTGATTCGTACAAGCTGATTCAGCCACCGCTCGACGACTTTGCTCAGGAAAGCTTCTCCGCGCTATCGCCCACCGTTTCCCGTGCCATCGCAATGAAAGCCCGCATGCCTGCAGAGAGGTGTCGGTGGCGGGGGTAATACAGGCGCAAGCCGGGAAATTCTGTTGACCAGTCGTCCAGGACCGATATCAATCGGCCCGTTGCAAGGTGCTCGGTCACTGCCCAGGCATTCACCCACGCAAGGCCGGCGCCGCATACCGCAGCCGCCACCATCAGGTTGCAGTTGTCCAAGGTGAGTGGCCCGGCAGGATCGATCTTGAGCGTCTCCTCACCACGCTGGAACTCCCACCGGCAAAGGGCGCCGCTGGGCAAACGGGTACGAATGCAGGAGTGGCCTCGCAACTCGCTGGGGTGCCTCGGCTGAGGATGTGCCTGAAAGTACACAGGTGCGCCAACAACGATGAACCGAGCTGGCGGCATGGAAGTGCCACCATGTCGAGCGGCACGTCCTCGGCGAGGCGTATACCCGCATCGAAGCCTTCGGCCGCCACATCAACAAGTCGCCCTTCCGCGACCACGTCGACCCTCATCAGCGGATAGCGCCGCAAGAACTCCAACCATCAGCGGCTCCAGCACCATGCGGGCAGCGTCCTCGGCGGCGTTTAGCCGATGGTGCCGACGGGTTCGTTTCGGAACGCGCTCACCCCCGTCAGCGTCGCGCTGATCTCCGAGAGTGCCGGTCGATTTCGGTGTGGAAGTCGGTCGGGTTGCGGGTGAGCACCATCTTGCCGACTTCGATCAGCGGATAATCCTCGTGTGGCCAGATCTTGGTCAGGTCGAACGGGTTGAAGCGATAGTCGCGCGCCTCCTCGAACGGCATCACCTGCATCATCAGGGTCCAACTGGGGTATTCGCCCCTCTTGATCGAGTCGAACAGGTCGCGGCGGTGGTAGTCGCCATCGGAGCCAGCCAGCTTGTCAGCCTCTTGCTGTGACAGGCCCTCGACACCCTGGTCGGTCTTGAAGTGATACTTCACCCAGAACTTCTCGCCCTTGGCATTGACCCACATATACGTGTGGCTGGAGTAGCCGTTCATGTGGCGATACGACTTCGGGATGCCGCGATCACCCATCAGGTAGGTCACCTGGTGCGCGGATTCGGGCGACAGGGTCCAGTAATCCCATTGCATGTCGTTATCACGCATGCCGTTGTCGGCACGACGCTTCTGTGAGCGAATGAAGTGCTGGAACTTCAGCGGATCACGCATGAAGAAGGTCGGCGTGTTGTTGCCGACCATATCGTAGTTGCCGTCCTCGGTATAGAACTTCAGCGAAAAGCCGCGCGGGTCGCGCCAGGTATCGGGACTGCCGCGTTCGCCGGCGACGGTCGAGAACCGCGCCAGCATGTCGGTCTTCGCACCCGGCTGAAAGAGTTTGGCCTTGGTGTACCGGCTGACGTCGTGGGTGACCTGGAAGTAGCCAAACGCGCCGCTGCCCTTGGCATGCGGCTGTCGCTCGGGAATACGCTCGCGATTGAAGTTGGCCATCTGCTCGAGCAGGTAGTGATCGTGCAGGACAATGGGGCCATCGGCCCCTACGCTAAGCGAGTGCTCGTCGCTGGCCACTGGCGCGCCGCCGTCAGTCGTTGTTGGTTTGCCTTTTATGTCGTTCATGGATTGGCCCCGATCTGGAGATTGAAGATGTGGTGGAATACTCCACGCCACACGCTATTTTCATGCCTGGAGCGTGAAGTCAGCGTGGGCGCCTGGCCGGGATTACCCCTGATCTCGCGGACACCAAAAGACGACGACCATCCTCGATCGCCGTCGGTCTCTGCCCATCGCAGCTTTCCTGACCTTCGTCGCGCCTGTAAGGGCCGCGATCGGCCATACGGTGCTTCCGCACGGAGTGACTGTGGGGTGTCGTCATGGTTTCAAACTCATGCGCAAGCACGTCACGGCAGCAACGCATGGTCGCACCGGCGGCGATTACCGCTCCGACAGTTGCACCAAGCTTAAGATTTATATGCGGACCTGGCTTCGCCACGGCATTCACGAGTTCGGTAGATGAAGGCCGAAGGTGGTCAACCTGATCCGTGGATCACTGCCCGTCAACGATCAGCCCCGCGTCTGGAGGCGCCTGGGCGCTGCGATGTGCTCAATACAAGGCGCACCCGTTCGGAATGGGCGCTATGCCCAAACGGCGATTGGTACCCGAAACGGAGAGGTGGTCATCCGGCTACGCGGAGTACCGCTGCCGGAGAGAACGCGTCGGTGGCGTGGAAATGCTCGCAAACCGCTGAAATGGTGCGCCCGGCGGGATTCGAACCCACGACCACCGCCTTCGGAGGGCGGTACTCTATCCAGCTGAGCTACGGGCGCAATGACTTGTTCTGTACGACTACTTTACCCCAGCGACTCATTCCTTCGGAGGGCGGTACTCTTTCCAGCTGAGCCACGAGCGCATGGCTGGCCGCGCGCGACGACGTGACCGATGGGCTGTCGTCGCGGGGAGCGCAGTATAGCCGAGATTGTCGGCCCGGGCAGGTGGTGGCGGCCGCCATGGCAGATGACTTTCCTGCGGCGCAGGTGCCGATATACAACCCGCCCCTCGGTCCGACCTTTTCTTCCCTGATGGAAAGCAGGGCCGAAGGCGAGGGGAAGATTGTTCCACGGCAAGTGGCTGGGGCTCAGCGCGCCTTGAGCAGGCGGGTGAGTGTGTCGGGTGTACCGGTGGCGCGCTCGAGATGGGGATACTGCAGCCCGCCGTGGTAATCGATGCGCACGGTCTTGTACTCGTTGAAATTCTTCACCAGCAATTCGATGGTCTGGCTCTTGTCCTTGGCCGCGGCAGTGATCGCGTCCTTGAGCTGGTCGGCGTCGTAGTCGAAGCCGTTGACGGCGACCACGCTCATGCCCGGCGACATGCCGGCCTTGAAGGCGGGCCCGTCCCACAGCACGTCGCCGATGCTGCCACCCTTGCCGATCGACAGGCCCAGCGAATAGGTGAGGTCGGTGAAGTGACGACGCGCCTCCAGTGCCTTCACCGCCGCCGAGGGCTTGTCGGTGTAGACCAGCTTCCAGCCGTGCGAAGCGATGCCGCCGATCAGCGGGCCGTGCCCATCGAGACGCGTGCGCAGGTAGCTGGCCCAGTCGTAGGGCTGGATGTCGTTGAGGGTCTTGACCACATCGTCGAAGGTGTAGGTGTTGACGTGCCACTGGCCGTTGTCCATGCCGAAGAAGGCCTTGGCAAAGTCGTCGATGGAGTGCTTGCCCTTGCTCAGATCACGCAGCTTGCCGTCGACGTCGAGCCAGATCATCTGGCCGGCGGAGTAGTAGTCCTCGCTGGACTGGTAGTTGCGGTACGGCAGCGGCGAGCGCTGGGCGATGATCGGGTCGTTGGTGGTGTCCTGCACGTTGCGCCAGCTGGCCAGGCCGGGCCGGCCACGGTCGTAGACGGCGGCCACGTAGGCGAGCAGGTCATGCGCATCGTCGCTGCCGACCAGGCCCGAGCGTGCGGCCATCACGTTGCCCCAGAACTGGGTCTGCCCCTCGTAGACCCACAGCAGGCTGTCCTGCATCGGCACGTTGAAATTGGGCGTGGTCAGATCCGCGCCGCGGCGGTATTTGCCATCCCACGAATGGTTATATTCGTGCGCCAGCAGATCGCGCCCGAGCGAGTTCTTGTCCCATTCGGTGAAGTAGCCGGGACTGACACCATTCTCGCTGGAACGATGGTGCTCAAGCCCGATGCCGCTCATCTTGTCGCTCAGCGCGAGCAGGAAATCGTAGTGGTTGTAGTGATGGGCGCCGTACAGCTTGTACATCTGCTGCACCAGGTTGCGATGGATCGTCAGCTGCGCGGGAGTGATGTCCAGATCCTTGGCTGCATCAGCCACGATGTTCAGATGCACCGGCGTCGTGGCGGCCGGATCGAGATCCACCCGCTTGAAATACTTGCCGGCGAACACGGGGGAGTCGACCAGGTCGTTGTACTGGATCGGCTTGTAGTGAACGGTGTCGCCGTCGTGTGACGCCACGTCCAGCGCCGTGGCGGACTGCCAGCCGGACGGATAGGTCGCGCTGGCCTGGGTCGCGATGCGCTTGGCGTCATAGCCTGCCGGGTAGAGCGAGACCGCGTTCCACTGCAGGTTGAGCATCTCCGGGGTCATGACCACCCGCCCCTCGCCCTTGTCCTGCGGCGAGAGGAACTGGAACACCGCCTCGATCGCGGTGGCGCCAACGGGCACCTCGACATGGAAAGCGTAGACATTGAGCGGATCACGCTTCCACACCAGCGGCTTGCCATTGGCAGTCAGGATCAGACCGGCGAGCTTGTCGATCGGGCCGGTCGGCGAGTGGTTGCCGGGAATCCACTGCGGGTAAAGCAGGGTCAGCGGGCCGGGCTGGGCCGGAATCACTTCGTGCACGCGGAAGATCCGGTGCGCCACGTCGGTGGCATCCACATCGATCTTCAATGTGCCCTGATACGGCACATCCTGCGGTGCCCGGACATCAGCGAGTGCGGAAAAACTGGCCAGCCCGAAGGCGGTGGCAGCGAGAGCAGAAGCAAAGCGGGTGACTTTCAATACGATCTCCGGGTCCTGGATAGGCATCCTGCAGGCGTTCGACCACCAGTCTTGTGTCGAGCGGCCACCCGGCTTCAGCCGCATCAGACCGCGCTTTTCACAAACCGGAAACCAGCCACGATTCGGATACAGCAACCCCATGCTAGACCGCACCGAGCATCCCTAGCCTATGCCGAAGGTCATGACTGCTCACTGCCAGGGGCGCGCCACATGAAGGCACGGTCTCGCGTGGTGCATTTTTTGCTTTGGTTATTTGTCCGGCCGTTCGCCAAACCCGGCCACTTCTCGACGAAGGTATCGCTGTGCGCCCATGGTTCACTGCCAGTCATCCGCTGGACGACGCCGATCTGCGGCGTGAGTACGCGATCTATTCGGCGCAACGCATGGCGCCGATGATCCGCTTGCTGATGATTCTGGCGATCCTCGGTTACGTGATGCTGCTTGGCATCAGCTTCCCGGTCGTCGAGTCGCACGTGCCTTTCGCATGGCGACTGGCGCCGGCACTCGCGACGCTGCCGATAGCAGCCATGGTCGGACGGGTGAGGCAACCGCTGCCGCTCAGCCTGCTTTCGCTGTTGTCCCTGATCATTCTCGAGGCAGGTATCGACATCAACGGGATCGGCGTGACCGACGGGGCTTCCTGGGTGATGCCCGGCAGCCTGCTGCTGCCGGTGGCTGTAGCCACCGTCTGGTCTGGGCGCTGGGATTTCATCGCCGCCATGGTGATCTGCGGGCTCGGCCCCTTGCCGATGCTGCTGCTCGGCGACGCCACTGGCATGCATATCTTCCGCTACGTCTGTTACATGATGCTTGCCTTGTGTCTGTCGACCGTGCTGCGCGAATTCATGATGCGCAGCGTGCTTGAGCAGCTCCGACTCGAGCAGAAGTTGCGTGACCGCGTGCGTGCCGACGGCCTGACCGGCCTGCGCCTTGGCCGGCAGTCGCATCTGGACGATCGTACCGGGCTGCTCATGCACAACCGGTTTCTGGCGTTGATGCGACCCGTACTGGATGAGCTTCGTCATGCACGCAAGCCCGCGTGCCTGCTGTATCTGGACATCAGGTACTCCCATCAGACACATGCTCAGCATGGTCAACCCGCCAGCGATATGGCGCTGGGTGCACTGGCTGACTGCCTGCGTGAACAAATGCGCGATGGCGACCTGATTGGACGCGTCAGCGACGCGGCGTTTGCCGTGCTGTTGCCGGGCATCGAGCTCGAGCAGGCGCGGATCAGGGCGAATTCACTGCTCACCGGGCTGCATGCGGCGCTGCGTGCCGACAGCAGGATCAGCCTCAGTATCGGCATCGCGCGGAGTCAGTCTGCAGACGAAAGCGCCGACGCCATGCTGGCACGCGCCCACGACGCGATGCATCAGCAGCGGGAAGACGACCGCGACTACATGCTCGCGACGGCCCCGATATCGTAGGCGCCCGCCGGACTCTGCCCGGACGGGCTCCTGCGGCTTTCCCTTACTTGTCCTTTGCCAGCTTGCTGTGCTGCATGCCGTAGGTGAAATAGATCACCAGGCCCAGCCCCATCCAGACGATGAAGCGCCAGATGGTGACCATCGGCAAACCACCAAGCAACTCGAACTGGCCATTGCTGAACCAGGGCCAGCCGATGATCAGGAACAGCGAAAACAGAATACCGACCGGGGCCACCAGCCACAGCGCCGGCGTGCGGAAGCGGCGTTCCAGATCAGGCTTGCGCACGCGCAGCAGCAGCACCGAACCGCAGATGATGATGAACGCGGCGAGGGTGCCGATATTGACCAGCTCGGCCACCTCACCAATCGGCAGGAAACCCGCGACCAGGGCGGTGAATACGCCCAGGATGATGGTCGGACGCGCCGGTGTGCCGTACTTCGGATGGATCTTGGCAAACCATTTCGGCAACAAGCCGTCACGCGCCAGCGCGAACCAGATGCGCGCCGCACCCAGCATGAAGGCAAACATCACGCTGGTGATACCGGCGATGGCCGCCACCGAGATGATGCCGCGTACCCAGTGCAGGCCCAGCGCCTTGAATGCGGCGTCGACCGGCGCCGGGCCGGCAAGCTCCTGGTACGGCACCATGCCGGTGAGCACCAGTGAGACCAGCACGTACAGCACCATCGATACCGCCAGCGACAGCAACACGGCACGCGGCAGGTCGCGCTGCGGATCCTTCGCTTCCTCGGCAGCCGTGGTCAGCGTGTCGTAGCCGAACACGGCAAAGAACACGATGCTCGATGCAGCCAGCACGCCGCCCCAACCGTACTGGGTCAGCCCCTCCTTGGTGATCGCCTCAGGGATGAACGGATGCCAGTTGGCCGGGTTCACGTAGAACGCGCCCACGCCGATCACCAGCGCCACGCCGATCACCTTGATGGTGACGATCGCGGTGTTGGCTCGCGCGCCCCACTCGGTCTTCACTGTCAGCATCCAGGCAATCAACAAGGTGATGGCGGCAGCGATCACGTTGAACACCTTGCCGTTTTCCGGGTGGGATGGATCGTAGGCACCCTGTGCCCAGACCGGCAGGTGCACGCCGGCCACCTGTTCCAGCAGCGCCTGCACGTAGCCGGACCAGCCGATAGCCACCACGCCGACGATCAGCGCGTACTCGACCAGAAGATCCCAGCCGATGATCCAGGCAAACAGTTCGCCCAGCACCGCGTAACTGTAGGTATAGGCACTGCCGGTCACCGGAATCATGCCGGAGAACTCGGCATAGGCCAGCGCGGCGCAACCACTGCCCAGGCCTGCGATCAGGAAGCTGAGCACCACGGCCGGGCCCGCGTTGGCAGCAGCCTGCTGACCCGCCAGGACGAACACGCCCACGCCGATGATCGCGCCCACACCGATGGCAGTAAGCTGCCACAGCCCAAGCACGCGACGGAAATCGCCGCTCTTGCCGGCCTCTGCCTGAAGCTGTTCGACGCTCTTGTGGCGTACCAATTTACTGAAGAATCCCATGCAGACATCCCCTTGAAACCAAGGACGATCATAACAAGTCAGGCGGATTGTGCCAGCGCAAGCCCATGAATGTACTTGTCTTTGGACATCCATACGTCCATTTGGACGGCATCACGCAGACAGTCATTCCGGGCAGCACATGGACGGGACTTCAGTGCAGTACGCGGTGCTCCGCGGCGGTCGGTGGCGACATGCTCAGGCCGCCGAGCCATGGCAGCAGCAGGGCGCTCGCGCCAAAGACCACGGCAAAGGCCAGCGCCACGTAGCCAGGCAGATGATCAACGCCGAACCAGCGACCCAGCAGCAGCGGCAGCAAGGCGGTCAGCAACGTACGTGCGCCCTCCAGCCAGAATGCCAGACGGCGACCCTCCATCAGCGCGTCGATCAGCGACAGGCTGAGCACCATGTAAAACGCATAGCCCAGCAGCTCGGCCAGGCCGGCATGCGCGGTGATACCGAGAAAATGGGTGGCCATGCCCAGCAGCAATGCGAACTGCGCAAGGCAGTAGCTGGCCAGTGCGGTCGACATGGTCGGGTTGTAGATCGCCCGACCGATGTCGTAATCGGGCTTGGGGTAGCGCCTGGCCACGTCAGCCGGGCGCCAGCCGGGCCGACGAAACCAGATCTGCAACTTGTCGCGCCAGCGACTCGCCCGCCGGGCTTCCACCGCCGTCGCCCAGTAGACCTCGACATTCGCCCACAGCGGGTTCCAGCTGCGCAGCGGCGCGCGTGTGCCGTAGACCGGGCGATCGCTGTCATCCTCCTCGACAAAGGTGCCGAACAGGCGGTCCCACAGGATCAGGATGCCGCCGTAGTTGTGGTCGAGGTAGCGGTCGTTGGTGGCGTGATGTGCGCGATGGTTGGAGGGTGAACAGAACACCCGGTCGAACCAGCCCAGCTTGCCGATCTGTTCGGTATGCACCCAGAACTGGTACAGCAGGTCGATCAGCGCGACCACCACGAACACTTCCAGCGGGTAGCCGAGCACCGCCATCGGCAGGTAGAACACCCAGCCCAGCAGGCCGCCGGTGCTGGTCTGGCGCAGCGCGGTGGACAGGTTGTATTCCTCGCTCTGGTGATGCACCACATGCGCGGCCCAGAGGATGTTCACCTCGTGCCCCATGCGGTGCAGCCAGTAGTAGAGAAAGTCGTACAGCAACAGGCCACTCAGCCATACCCACACACTGGCCGCCGGCAGCGCGAACAGCGCCAGGTTTTCCGCGCACCAGGCGTAGATGCCCAGTGTCAGCAGCTTGAGGAACACCCCGGCCACCTGCGACAGCACGCCCAGGCCGATGCTGTTGATCGCGTCGTTGCTGCGATAGGCACGCCGACCACGCGCGCGCGCCACCAGCAACTCGATCGCGATCAACACGAAGAAGAACGGAGTGGCCCAGGTGATGATCAGTTCCTGCGTATTCAATGCGTAGCCCCCGTCGCTGCCTTCGTGCCGCACCGCAACACGGAGCGGGCGATCCACCACAAGGCCAGATAGTACGTCGACAACACCCAGACGCTCGATAGCGGGATCGCGCCATGGAACCGGTTCCAGGCCAGCAGGCTGTCGCTGAGCATGAACATCAACGCTCCGGCGGCCGCCCAGCGAGCCGAAACCACCTGTACGTCGTCGCGCACGGCAAATACGCGTGCCCGCACCAGCGCCTGCCCCGCCATGCTGGCCAGCACCAGCACGTAGACGATCACCGGCACGCGCAGCGGTGCGGCGATCGAGCCCCACAGCAGGCATAGATTGAGCGCCGCGATACCGAAACACGCCAGCAGCGGCCACCGGCGCGCGGCAAAGCCGCTATCGCTGAGGAAGGCCGCGAGAAAACAGAGGTGGGCGCACAGAAATGCCAGCAGCCCGGGGACGAACAGATCCTGCGGCAACATCAGCAACACGTCGCCGGCCAGCGAGCACAGCAGCCCGCCCAGCATCCAGCGGCGGTACGTGCTGCTGATTGGCTGGCGGATGCGCCACACCATCAGCACGATCAAGCCGGTAGTCAGCGGCTTGAAGATCCAGTGCAGCCATGGCCCGAGGGGAGCGGCAAGATTCGCCCCGAGGATAGCCACGAAGGCAGCCAGCGCCACCATCACGGCCCACCGCGTCAACGGCACGGTCGGCTCGGCGCGTGGTGAGGCAAAGGACATGAGTGAACCCTGCGTGGTGGTGCCAGCGATCATAACCACGCCGAGCTGTCGCTGCCGTTGTGCTGCCACGTATTCCGCAAACGACGGCGGCGTGACCCGAAGGTCACGCCGCACTTGTGCCCACGCCTCGATCAGAGCCTGGCGTTGATGGTAAAGAACACCTGGCGCGGTGCACCGGCCTGCAGGGTCTGGTTGTAGCCGCTCGGATCGGAGGCCACGTAGCCATTGGTACCGGTCGAGGCGAAGTAGTGCTTGTTGGCGAGGTTGGTGATGTTGAGGCCGAGGCTGACGTCCTTGATCATCGAGACCGCGCCTACGTCGTAGTTCACGCCGGCGCTGAACAGCCAGTACGAAGGCACCTGGGAATCATTGAGATAGGTGATGTAGCGACGGCCGGTGTACTTGCCGTCCAGGTTGGCGCTCCACGCGCCGGCGGTGTAGCTGACGTTGCTGGTGTACATCCAGGTCGGGATGCCGACCACGTACTTGCCCTTGGTCGCCACCACGCCGCTGTTGAGGTAGTTGTCCTGATACTTGGAACTGTCGTAGGACAGGGAGTTGAGCCAGCGCACGTGATCGACAGGCTTCCAGATCACCGCCAGATCGACACCGGTGCTCTTGACCGAGCCCACGTTATTGAGAATCGACGAGCAGGTCTGCACCGCACTGCACGGCGAGACCGCCAGCAGGCGGTTGCTGAAGCGGGTGTAGTACGCGTCAGCGGACGCTTCGAAGGTTTCGCCCTTGGCGCGGTAGCCGAACTCGATGGTCTGCGACTGCTCCGGCTTCAGCGTCGCCTTGCCGCCATCGAACGAGGCCTGCGACTGCGAGAACGGCAGGAAACCGTAAGCCGCCTGGTTCTTGCTGTACGACGCGTAGATGTCCTGGTTCGCGTCGAGCTTGTAGTCCACGCCAGCCTGCGGCAGGAAGCCGCTGCTGGCCTTCACCTTGCCCTGGGCCAGCGCGGTGGTGGGCACCCTCGACTGCGCCGTGGTGGTGGTGTTGAGCGCCTTGCTGCCGAAGTTCACCGTGAGGCGGTCATCCATCAGGTGGATGGTGTCTTCGACGTAGCCCATCCGCGTGGTGGTGTCGTAGTGCTGGAGGAAGCCACGGTAGAACGGCGCTTCGCTGGCGTAGAAGTTGCTGAGGTAGGTAAACGGGCCACTGAGGTAGAAGTAATTTCGCTCCTGGTTGGTACTGGCGTCCTCACCCCATACGCCCAGCTCGATGTCGTTGCTGGCCAGCGAGAACGCCAGCGAACCGGTGACGCCGGCACGGTCCAGCCCATAGTCGGTGGTGCGCATGGCCAGCGGCACCGTCGCCGAAGAGGCCAGGTAAGGCGTGACCCATTGCCCTTCGCCGCGATTGTGGTGGTAGTAGCTGCCCAGGTTCAGTGTCGCGCTGCCACCGAGGTTGAACATGCCGCTGATGCCGACCAGATCGTCCCGGCGAATGCCGCCGCCGGCGTAGTAGTTGACGTCGCCCTTGTCGTAGTCGGCGGGCAGCCCGTCCAGCGATGCGGGGTACGGACCCTTGCCGTAGATCGCATTGGCGATCTGCACCGCCTGCGCCCAGTCCGGCTGCAGGTAATCGTAGTTCCAGCCCAGCACGCGCTGGCTGGTCAGCGACAGATCCTGGTAGTCGTATTCCTTGTGCCGAACACTGTCGACGAACAGGCTCACGCGATTGCCGTCACCCCACTGGAACAGGCTCTTCAGGTTGAGCTGGTCGGACTTCTGGTCGCCGTAGCCCTTCCACTTGTCGGTGTCGGCATGGGCGTAGGAGAGGTAGCTCGAGAAGCCGTGATAGTCGCCACTGTCGAAACGCACGAAGCTGCGATGGGTGTTGTCCGAACCGAAGGTCTGACTGACTCGTGCGCCGGCGGTGCTGTCGGGGTCGGCCGAGAAGAACTGCACGGTGCCGCCGAGATTGCTGTTGGAGGCCGTACCCAGCGCGCCGGCGCCCTGTGCCAGTTCCACCGAGGCGAGGTTGTCGCTGGTGATCGCGCGGGTGATCTGCAGTCCACTGGTGACGGCGTAGCTCATCGCGCCGAGTGGAATCCCGTCCAGGGTGAAGCCGAGGCGGCTCTGGTCGAAGCCATGCAGGGTGATCTGGGTGGACCACTCGTACGCACCCCAGGGATCGGACGACTGGAAGTTCACGCCCGGCAGCTTGTCCAGTGCCTTCAGCGCGCTGCTCCCCGGCGGCAGTGCCTGGATGTCGACGCTGCTGATCTTCTGGACCTGACGGGTTTCGCCGCTGGCGACTACCGACACCGCATCCATGGTCTTGACCGGACCGAATGCCGGATCGGGGCTTGCCGAGGTCGCCGCGTCGGGTGCAGCGCTGCCGTCGGTGCTGCTGGCCAGCAGCGGGGTGGCCACCAGGGCGCCGATGACGGCCAGCGCCAGGGCGGTGCGACGAATCGAAACGGAATGCGCGTACATGTCGAATCCTTCAGGCGATCGCCCACGACAAGCGGCCGCGAATGATGGGAGGGAAGAGTTGCCGAAGTCGTGCGGAACTGAGTTTGCGGAGCTTGGACAGCTAACGTGAAAGAGCGATGACAAATTGGCGTCCAAAACGGTATGGACGTCTATTTGCAATCACGCGAAGCTCGCCTGCCGGGGTGACGATGCACGCGCACTTCCGGCAGGTGCCTATTTATTCAGCAGCGCCCTGCCCTGCGCCTGCGGCAGCGGAACGCCAAGCAAGGCGGCCAGCGTGGGCGCGACATCGCGCATGTCGATGGAGCCGAGGTCCCTGCCGGCCGGCACGCCCCTGCCCTCGATCAGGAAGGTCGCGCGCATCTGCGGCAGCGCCGCGTCATAGCCGTGCATGCCGTGATAGTGGCCGGGCGACAGCACCGGCGCGTCGGGCTTGATGCCCATCTCGTAGCCGAGCTTGAACTGCACGAACCAGCTGGCCTGTGCCGTGCCGCCCTGAGCCAGGACCTGGTCGTGGTCCAGCACCTGGGCGATGCCGTATTGCGGATCACTCTGCAGTTTGGACAACAGGTCGGCGACCTGCTTGTGCACGGCAGCGTCGGCCGGGTCTTTCAGCACGATCGCCGCACTGCCGCCGTCGTTCCATGGCGTGGCCTGCCACGCGGTCACCGCGCCGTCATTGACCGTGACCAGGCCCGCCTGAATGAAGGGCAGGTAGAGATTGACGTCGTGCTGTACCGGGGCGAAGCCGTGATCGGAAACGATCGCGACCACGCCGTCGGGATGCACCCGGCGGGCCGCCGCCACCAGCTCGCCCACCAGGGTGTCGATACCTTCCAGCACCTTGTGCGCTTCGGGCGTATCCGGGCCGCTGGCGTGTTGCTGGGTGTCCAGCGCGCAAAGATAGGCCGTCATGAAATATGGCTTGCGGGTTTCCAGCAGCTTCACCGCGAAGCGGGTGCGATTCTGATCGCCGGGCAGATCCTCGGCGATGCCATCGGCGTACGGGCCCAGGTCCTTCTCCAGCGACGGCAGCAGGCCCGGCGTGGCCAGGGCGGCCAGCAACTTGCGGTCATCCGCCATGCCGGTGCGCCAGATCTGCGGCAGGTTCCAGTCCACCTGCGCGCCCACGCTGACCGGCCACGCCACGTTGGCGGTGGTGCGCCCGGCCGCATGCACCTGATCCCACAAGGTCGGCACGCGGATATCGCTGGCGTACCAGTCCCAGCCCTGCTGGTTCTTGTTGTACGGATCAAAGGTGAGGTTGCCGCCGATGCCGTGAATCTCCGGCGAGACACCGGTGATCAAGGTGGTGTGGCTGGGGTAGGTCAGCGTGGGCAGCACGCCGCGCACGTCATGGGCGTAGCTGCCTTGCCTGAGAAACGCCTGCAGGTTCGGCAACTGCATCCCGCGCTGCTGCGCCTGCAGTACGTCGGCCGGGCGCAGGCCGTCGATCGAGATCAGCAACACCGGTGTGGCGAGCACCACGGCGGGCAACAACAGCGCCACCATGGCGAGAGAAGCAGCAAGCAGGGAACGACGCATGAGGGGTTCGCATCAAGGGCAAGGAAGCGCGCATCCTCGACTCGCTTCAAGGCAATGACGTGACACGGCGGCGACAACTTGTCAGCGTGCGTCGACCGCCCTGCGCCCGATCGCGGCATCGTCGGTGAAGAAGGCATCGATGCCGGTATCGAGATAGGCGTCAATTTGCGCGATCAGCCCGGCGTCGTTGAACGTATGCGGATCGTCACCGTGCCAGAAATCCTTCGCCAGAAACTGGTTTTCCGGGCGGAAGGTATACGGGTGCAACTCCAGTCCCAGCGCATGTGCGTCATGCACAAGCGTGGTCGGCTGGCCCATGTGGCCGTCCGCCGTGCGCGGAATGATTGCCTCGATCGAGGGACCGATCGCATCGGCATAGCGTGAGACATCACGCAACCCGGCCGGCGTCATCATCTGCGCATAAGTGAGTTTTCCGCCTGCGAAAAGCACGTCATAGGGCTGCAGTTGCGGCTCGTCGATCAGTTGCAGCAGCCGGATGTTGGCGTGCGCATGGCCGAGCTTGCTGCGCAGGTATTGCAGGTTGCCGACCTCGAACGACTGGATCTCCACCGGCGCGGTGCGGGTGTAGCTGTGCGCCGCCAGCGTGGCCAGCAATCTGTCTTCCATCGGCAGGCCCAGCTTGCGGAAGTAGGTGCCGTGCTTGATCTCCGGAATGATGCCCACCGGGTGCCCGACCACCGCCGATTCGGCCGCCACGAAATCGATGATCTCGTCCAGCGTCACGATCTGGAACGCACCATCAAAAGCGGTGCCGCGCAGTAGCGGCAGGCGCTCGCGGGCGCGCAAGGTCTTCAGTTCGGCCAGGCTGAAATCTTCGGTAAACCAGCCGCTCACCTCTTGCCCGTCGATTGTCTTGCGCGTCTTGCGCAAAGCAAACTCGGGGTGGTCGGCCACATCGGTGGTGCTGCCGATCTCGTTTTCGTGACGCGCCACCATCACGCCATCGCGGCTCATCACCAGATCCGGCTCGATGAAGTCGGCGCCATCGGCAATCGCCAGCCCGTAGGACGCCAGCGTGTGCTCCGGTCGTCGCGCCGGCTCGCCGCGATGGCCGATCACCAGCACCTTCGGCGCCAACGGCCGTTCCGGGCCGGGGCGTGTGCCCGCATGGGTGGTCACAGACATGGCCAGCATTCCGGTGGCGGCAAGAGTTATCGAGCATAGGCGAAACATGGCAAAAACTCCGTCCGGCCTGCCCCACTGGCGGCACCACGGCTATCATGCGGCGCGCCTGTGCACTTTTCTTGACAGACGTGCATGCTGCGCCGGCCGGCGTCTGCAAATCGCAACATGCCGCAGGCAGCATGTGCACTCCACTGCCATCCGAGTTGTTCCATGAACGTCATGCCACGCTGTTTTCGCACACCACTCAGCTCCTTGCTGCTGGCGCTTGCCCTGCTTCCCACTGCACACGCCGCGCCACCGAACGTGGCCGCGAAGCCGCACCGCGTGATCCTGTTTGTGTGGGACGGCATGCGACCGGATGCGATCAGTGCCGAAGATACGCCCCACCTGCTGGCGCTGGCCACGCGCGGCAGTCGCTTCGAGGACAACCATTCCACCTATCCCACCTTTACCATGGCCAATGCCGCCAGTTTCGCCACCGGCTCGTTTCTCGGCCCACTCGGCTTTTACGGCAACCGCTTCTGGGCGCCGAAGGCCAGCGGCCTCGACGCGCAAGGCAAGGACGCCGATTTCCACGACCCGATCTACACCGAAGACTACGCCGTGCTGCGCGACCTGAATGCGCACGCCGAGCACGGCCTGCTCGAACTGCCCACGCTGTTTGCCGCCGCGCACAAGGCCGGGCTGAGTACGGCGGCGGTGGGCAAGTCCGGCCCCGCCTTCCTGCAGGATTATCAGCGCGCCAACAGCGGCGGCGCCGACGGTCGCGACGTGATCCTGGACGAAAACACCGTGCTGCCACTGGCCTTCGCCAAAGCGTTGCAACGGGCCGGCTACCCGCTGCCGGCAAACACCGCCCACACCTACGGCGCCGACCAGCTCAGCCTGCGCGAAAACAACGAATCGCCCACCGAGCGCGGCAACATGATCACCCTGCGCGACGGCGTTACCTCCGACGCCACCGCCGCCGTCGACACCACGCCGACCGCGGCCAACGCGTGGATGATGAAGGTCTATCTCGACGAGATCCTGCCGCAGCGCCGGCCGGACCTGAGCGTGGTGTGGCTGCGCAACCCCGACACCACCCAGCACCAGTACGGCGTGGGCTCGCCGGAATTCCATCTCGCCCTGCAGGCGCAGGATCAACTGCTCGGCCAGCTGGAAGCGAAGCTGCAACAGCTGGGGATGGCGCAGGACACCGACATCATCGTGGTCTCCGACCATGGCCACAGCAATATCGCCGGCCCGCGCGACCTGTTCCCGCTGCGCCAGATCAACGATGGCCGCGTCGCCGGCATCGACAACGACTGGGGCTACTCGGTATCCGGCGGCATCCGCCTGGCCGATCAGCTCACCCATGCCGGCTTCAGCGCGTTCGACGGCGTGGGCTGCCAGTACGTGCCCGTGATGAGCGGCCTGCGCACCGACGGCAGCGCGCTGCAACCGACCCGCTACGATGACGACGGCCGCCTGTGCGGCAAGCCCGGCCCGTACACCACGCCGAGCTATCTGCTGCCCGAGGTGCTGCCCAGGTCATCGCTGGTGATCGCCTCCAACGGCGGCACCGAATACCTGTATCAACCCGAGCACGACGCGGCGCTGGTCAAGCGCGCCGTGCGCTTCCTGCAGTCACGCCAGTACATCGGCGCGATCTTCGTGGCCAGACGCTACGGCGACATCCCCGGCACCCTGCCCGCCGAAGACGTGCACCTGGAAAACACCCGCCGCGGCCCGGACATCATCCTCAGCTACGCGTGGGACGCCAACGCGGTCATCCAGGGTTTCCGCGGCACCGAATACGCCACCCAGGCCAACGAGCGCGGCGAACACGGCAGCTTCAGCCCGATCGACGTGCACAACACGCTCATCGCCGCCGGCCCCGGCTTCCAGACGCAGTTCACCGACCCGCTGCCCAGCGGCAACGTCGACGTCGCCCCCACCATCGCCAGCCTGCTCGGCCTGTCCCTGCCCAAGGCACAAGGCCGCGTGCTGCACGAGGCACTCAGCGGCCCGCTCGCCCGCCCCGTCGGCGACTATCAGGTCACCCCGGCGGTACTGCGCCCGAAGCAAGCCGCCACCGGCCTGCAGATGCAACGCGTCGACGGCAGCCGGCTAAACGCCACCCGCTTCGACTTCACCGTCCAGCTCAAGCAACTCGACAGCGACGGCAAGCACTGGACGTACTTTGATCAGGCGGGGCCCGAGCGGAACTGAGCAATCGCGCTGCCAACGGGCATGCCCCGCTGGCGCGCACCGCAACAACGCCGGCGCGTGCAAAAATGGCCGCCTCCAAAAGCCGGCGAATCGTCCTTCCCCATGCACAGCGCCCAACTGCAAGAACTGCTCGACGAAGAAAGCTGGCGCGGGGAGTTTGATGATCGGACGATCGCGCGTGCCGCGGAGTACTACAACAAGGGGCGGGTGAAGGCGCTTTCGCACGAGCCGACCAGTCGCGGCGATTTATTGATCGGCAAGGTGCAGGGCGGCGAGCGCAAGCCATATACATGCGTGATCAGCATCGTGCTCCACGGCCACCAGGCCAGCTTCGACAGCACGTGTACCTGTCCGGTGGGGTCGTACTGCAAACATGGCGCCGCGCTGTTGATGATGGCCACGGTTACCCCCTTCGAATTCTGGCCCGACAGCCTCGGAAGCAACCCTGGCGGGCAAACACGGCGAAGCGCAGGTACACCGTCCCGCCCTGCACCGCCACCGGCACGCGACGACATCGCGGATTGGAACTACTGGCTGCGCGATCTGGAGAATCGCGAGCGCACGCGCCAGCTTCCGGCGGCGGAGGCGGAACGTTCGTTCGGCGTGTTGCTGCGCGGCGCCACTCACGGCGACGTGCCCCAACTGCTGATCAACATGGCCTGGCTTCGGCCTGGCCGCAGTCGCGCTGGCGTTACCAAGCCAGGCACCCTGGTCGACCCGCAGCCCTTGCTGCTGGACTACCGTCGTGGCCCGCTGCCCACCCCGGACGCGGGCTGGCCCAGCGACGTGGTACCGGCCCTGGCCCTGTTGCTGCACGACCAGCACACGCAGGCGGTGGGACAGAGCTGGGTCGCGATCCACGCGGACCATCAGGAACAGGCACTGGCCACCTTGTTGGCGCACTACCCCGCTTATTACGAGCGCGGCTCCGAGCCGTTGACGCGTGGCGACACCCTGCCGCTGCAACTGCAGTGGAGCAACCAGCCCGATGGCAGCCAGAAACTGCACGCCAGCGTGGCCAGCGAGTCACCGGTGCAAC
>JBBQQL010000014.1:0-39736 GCA_038215995.1 Lysobacterales bacterium | reverse complement strand
TTCCCACGGGCAATACCAAGGCGCCGACGATCATGTTTGCTTAATGGCCCCGGGCGCTCCTCCTGTGTGGGGAGGGAGGCTTTTATGTTCCAAATTAAGTGCCTCCGTCCCCAACGCACAACGCACCTACGCCGGCACCGGGCAATGCAGGCTGGCGCAGATGACGCGCAGCAATTCAGCTTCTTCGACACTGACCACGCCATCGTCGTGAATGGCGCGGGCCAGGCTCTGGATGACCAGCTCCTTGGCCACGGGCATCAGCCCGTCCAGATCATCCAGTGCAGCCTCGAACGGCAGTTGCCATGCCTGCGGCGGCGGCGCCCACTCGATCGCCTCACCGGGAAACGCTTGCTGCATCGCCATCAGCCACGCGCGCCGCGCACTCGCCTCATCAGAGCAGCCTGCTGCGGCGACCACCGTGCAGACCAGAATCACGCTGTCGCGACAGGCGGGAAGTTTTTTCAATCCATCAATCGGCGCGCCACGTGGCTGCTGTGCCTCCAGCAATTGCACACGCAGCAACCTCGCCAGGCAATATTCATTGATGTCGACCCGGCCATCCACCTTGACCAGCGCGTCGAGCGCGCCGAGCAAGCTCTGCTGACGCCCGGCCGACAACTGCTTCAAGGCGGGGAACGCGATGGCGGTCAGCGGCAGTCGCGCGATCGGCGGCAGGTTGGCCAACTCGCCGACCATCGTTTGCACGGCCTGCAGCACATCATCGCCAAAGGCATCGGCAACGATGTGCCGCTGGGTCGGCTGCAGCGCTTCCTGCATCGATAACGCCAGCGCCAGCATCAAGGCCAGTGCCGACTCGGGCTGCTTCGCCGCCTCGCTCAATGCCGCGGGCATCGCCTGATGTACCGCCGCGGCTCGCTGGAAGGGCGAGCTTGCCGACGCGCTCCCGGCTGCCACGGCAGCCGCAGCCACGGCCGGCAACACCGGCGGCAACACGATGCCCGGCACGCCAAAGCTCTTGTTCGGCTTGGCCACATCCGCAGCGACCGGCGGAGCCTCGCTGGCGCGCGCCATCGATGCGGCAAGCTGCGCCAGTTCTTCCTCGCGAAAGCCGGGCTGCAGGGCGCGGATTCGCTGCATCAAGGGCGGATGAGTAGCGAACAGGGCGTTGAATGAATCGGCTTCGCCAAACAGCATGTGTGCGACCTCGTGCTTGTTGGCCACCTGCAGCCGGGAGCCCTCACTGAGGATCGCGATCTTTTTCAGCGCGCCGGCGATGCCATCGGTCTGACGCGTGAACTGTACCGCCGAAGCGTCGGCCAGCGATTCGCGGGAACGGGCCACCGCGGCCTGGATCAGACGTGCAAAAAAGTAGCCGATATAGCCAACGACGATGAGCGCCAGCCCGATCATCCAGACCTGGCCACCACCGCCATCGCGCCGACTGCTGCGACCGCCGCCAAACCAGATCACCTGACGCCCCACGATCGCCAGCACCAGGATGCCGAACAACAAGCCCATCAGGCGGATGTTGAGGCGCATGTCACCGTTCAATACATGGCTGAACTCGTGCGCGATCACACCCTGCAGCTCGTCACGACTGAGGTTGTCGAGGCAACCCTGGGTCACACAGATCGCGGCATCGGAGACCGAATAGCCGGCGGCGAAGGCATTGATCCCGGGCTCGTCGGCCATCAGGTAGATATCTGGAACGGGCACGCCTGCCGCGATTGCCACCTCTTCGATCACATTGCGCAGGCGGCGCAGCACCGGATCGCTGGTATCCGTCGGTACCGGGACCGCCCCCACGCTCTCCGCTACCGCCTTGCCGCCGCTGGACAGGCTCATGATGCGAAACAACGAACTGAAACCGATGCCGGCCAGAACCAGCACGGTGCTGCCGAGCAACAGCGGCACATTCGATCTTGCGATTTCTCCGTCGACGGCACGGTGGCCCATGCTCAACCAGACCACGGCATCGATCGCCAGCACGATGGCAATAACCGCCAATACAAAAAGCACGACGAGTCGTCGGCTGCTGCCACGTACGCGCGCCTGTTGCGCAAAGAAATCCATCGGAACTCCGGCGTTCGAAGGGCTTCACGGCCGTCGCCGCGACGCCCCGGCGATCAGCTGAAGGAAACCTTCGGCACCTCACGCACCGCCGGGTCCTCGATTTTCAGCGGTTCGGCAGCGACGAAGCCAAAGCTGTTGGCGACGAACGAGGCCGGGAAGATTTCGCGCCGATTGTTGTAGGAAAGCACCGAGTCGTTATAGGCCTGACGAGCAAAAGCGACCCGGTTCTCGGTCGATGTCAGCTCCTCGGAAAGCTGCATCATGGTCTGGTTGGCCTTCAGATCCGGATAGGCTTCCTGCAAGGCGAACAGATGACCCAGCGTTTGCGTCAAGGCATTTTCGCTGCTCGCCAGTTGCTGCATGGCCGCCGGATCGCCCGGATTCGCCTTGGCACCGGCCAATCCGCTGACTGCAGCGTTGCGGGCCTGCACCACCGCTTCCAGCGTGCCGCGTTCGTGGGCGAGATAGCCCTTGGCGGTTTCCACCAGGTTCGGAATCAGGTCGTGCCGGCGGGTCAGTTGCACGTCGATCTGTGCAAAGGCGTTCTTGTAACCGTTACGCGAAGTGACCAATCCGTTGTAGATGGCAACGAAGTACAAGACAATCAGAACGACAATAATCAGAAAAATGATCAAACCCATCATCACGCTCTCCATCCTGAGGCGCTTCCCCACGCCGGAATACCAGCAGAATACCATGCAGTTTCGAATGATCTTCCTGTCGATCGCGGGTGCTCTCGCACTAGCCTGTACAACGGTTCGCGCCGCACCCCCCACTCCACCCGTCAGCACAGGAAGTGCTCACCGTTCCACCGGCAACCTGCCGCTGGCACGCATCCAGCAGACCATCACCGACTACAACCGCTGGCTTGCGCGTCTGGAGGAACGCCATGCCGTTGCCGGGCTGGCCACCGCCATCGTGGTCGATGACAAGGTGGTCTTCGAAGGGACCGTCGGCTACGCCGACGCCAGCACCAGACAACCGGTCACACCGCAGACGGTCTTTCGCCTGGCATCGTTGTCGAAGGCCTTCGCCACCGCGCTTGCCGGACTGCTGGTAGACGATGGCAAGCTGAGCTGGGACACCAAGCTGGTCGACGTCCTCCCGTACTTCAGACTCAAGGATATGCAAGCCGCCGACCAGGCAACGGTGGGCGACATCCTGGGACAGAAGATCGGCCTGCCACGCAACACCTACGACAACATGCTGGAAGGCGACGTTTCCTACGAGGAGCTGGTGCGAAAACTCGACGAGGTCGACATGACCTGCGGCGTGGGCGAGTGCTACGGCTATCAAAATATCGCGTTTGGCATGATCGGCGACGTGGTACTCGCCCGCACCGGTGACTTTTTCTACCACCAGGTCGACAAGCGCATCTTCTATCCGCTCGGTATGGCGACAGCAAGCTACGGCCGGGCGGGACTCGAGTCCAGCAAGAGCTGGGCACATCCGCATCGAGGCTCCAGCCATGGCTGGATTCCGTTCGAGCCGAACGACACGTATTACCGGGTGGCTCCGGCGGCCGGCGTCAATGCCAGCCTGCGCGACATGGAGAAGTGGCTGATTGCGCAAATGGGTGGCCGCCCGGACGTGCTGCCCGCCTCACTGCTGAAGGTATTGCACACACCCGGCGTCTCCACGCCGAGCGAGTTGCGCGCAACACCCTGGCGCCGTGGCCGACTCTCCGACGCCCACTACGCACTGGGCTGGCGCGTCTACGAATACGGCGGCCAGACGCTGATCTACCATGCTGGAGCCGTGGCCGGTTACCGCACCATGATCGGGTTTTTCCCGAAATACCACTTCGGCGTGGTGACCATGTGGAATTCCACCGGCCCCACCCCCAGCGGACTGATGCCGATGGTGTTCGATGACCTGCTTGGCTTGCCGCATGTGGACTGGGCTGACATCGAGAGCGAGCCACACACTCCATCGCATGCCCCGAAGCGCGGCAAGAAGAGCAAATCAAGACGGCACTGAAGTCCCGTCAAAAGCTCCCGGAGCAGTCCCTCGCGGCAAGCCCAAAAAAAAAGGCGCATGGTCTCCATGCGCCTTTTTTGGTTGTTGCGACATGAAACTTGCCAACAGTTAGAGTTTGAACTCCAGTCGCTGCTCACGGGTGGCCGAAACCGCCACACCATCTTTCATGGCGGGGGTGAAGCGATAGCGATCCACCGCCTCGATGGCTGCGCGGTCGAAGACACGTCGAGGCTGTGAATCGACGACTCTCACGTCCCGGGGCCTCCCTTCGGCATCGATCGTGAACGACACGATCACCCAGCCCTCCTGACGTGAGCGCAGTGCCGATGGCGGGTAATGGGGCGTGGCTGCCCTGGTCAGCACCGCCGCAGCAGTCACTCCCCCAGTCGCTGCACCCTGCGGCGTTGTCGACGATTCGCCCGCCGCGCCGCTGCCAGGAGCCGCCGCCTTGGCCGCCTGCTGTGCGGCGGCCTGCTGCGCAGCCAGGGTCTGGGCTGCTTTTTGCTTCTCGACCAATTCGGCACGCTGCTGCTCGGCAAGCTGGTCCGCGGCCAGCTTGTCTGCAGCCGCCTTGTCCACTTGCTGTTGCTGCGCTTTTTGCTGATCGAGCGCCAGCTGCTGCTGCTTGTCCAGCGTCTTGCGCTGGGCGTCCAGCTTGGAGCGCAGAATGGTCAAGGTGAAGTTTGTCGGATCCGCCTTGGCCAGCAAATCGATCTGCCGTTGCGCTTCGTTGAAGTCACGCGAATTGATCGCCTGCTCGGCCGATGTCGCGGCGAAAGGGAAGGTTTCGCGCAAGGCATCCGACGCCACCTTGTTGCCCGGGTCCTTTTCCAGCACGCGGAGATAGAACTCGAACGCGTTGTTGCCAGCAGGCGCAAGGTAACGCTGCTGACCCATCGCGGTACGCGCCTCGCTGGTCAGCTCGTTGACGTCCATCCCCGCCACGTTGACTGGCGGTGGAGCAGCAGCGCGCGTTGCCACCGACACCGGAGTGGAGGGATGACCGCCGGAGTCCTCCATCACGAGTTCCTGATGTGGCTTGATGATCAGGAACCAGGCAACCGCCGCGAGCGCGGCGAAGACGGCGACAATGGCAAGGACGACGGGCTTGACGGCGCCACGCGCATGCCGGCGTGAATGAAGTACGAATCGGGTATCCATGGGCTCTCACTGAGTTTCGACAGATACCCGCGCTTTTTCCCCCTGTAGGAGCGGCCAGTCCCCCGGACTCGCCGCGGCGCGGATATGCAGAAGGTAACGCCAATGATGCGGCACGGCAATGGCGGAACGTTTCCGGGGACGACCTGAACGGTTCAACCCGCCATTGCGGCCAACCGCCGTTGGCGCGCATGAACCTGTGCGGTAGATATGGACGTCCGGGTGGAAGCGCGTCTGCGGCCCAACTTTCCGACCCCGCAAACGAAGCGTCCCGGCCAGGCCGGGACGAAACTTCTCGAAGTGCTCTCCCCGCGCTGGGCACCGCGGGGAGAGAAATCGACAACGTGTCTTATTGGATATGTTGCTTGTTGGATATGTTGCTTGCGACGGTGTTGCTTACTTCTTGGCTTTGGCAGCCTTCGGCTTGGCAGTCTTGGTGGCCTTGACCACCTTGGCCGGCGCAGCCTTCTTGACGGCAACCTTCTTCGGTGCAGCTTTCTTCGCGACCTTCTTGACCGCGACCTTCTTCACGGCAGCCTTTTTGGCAGCTGCCGGCTTTTTGGCGGCAACCTTCTTGGCGGCAACCTTCTTGGCTGCCGGCTTCTTGGCGGCAACCTTCTTTACAGCAGCCTTCTTGGCCGCCGGCTTCTTGGCTACCGGCTTCTTGGCGGCAACCTTCTTCACGATGGACTTCTTGGCGGCGGCTTTTTTGGCGGCCGGTTTCTTTGCAGCGGGTTTCTTGGCAGTGGCCATGGTTCGTCTCAGCTCCTCATCGGTTGGCAGTGGTTGCCCAGTAAAAGCGTGCAGGAACGCTTCAACCAACAAGTCGCTGTTGGTAGCGTGCCGAAGATTATTCACTTGACGGTGGGTGCGCAAATCAGAAAGTCGCCGCAAAACGTGCAGCGGAATCGAGACAGTGATCTTGCGTACCGCATTCGCTTTTTCACCGTGTTCGACATAAGGCTTGATGAATTTTGCTGTTGCCATAAAACGCATTCCCCGTTATCTGATGCGAAAGCTATCCCCGAAGATTTCCGGTGTCAATTGATTTCAGACGCGCATTGCGCCCGCCCGAACCAGCGAGCCGGGCCGCCATGACCACCCGGCGAGGCCGCAGGGCGCCTGGACACCAATTCAATTTGGACTTCCATACGTCCAAATATATTTTTCTGAAAATTTGCAAATGCCACTTAAACAGCTTCGTGATGGCAATTTCCATAAAACCGTGGACGAGCCACATTGAAAAATGCGGCAAGAGCAAAGCGTAAGCCAACTGTCAATTACGCAGCCAAACTTCTCACTGGCGGGATGATGAACCAATCGCAACCGAAAGCTGTCCACTCCGTGCTCCGAGCGACCAAAGACACCTGCCGAACGCCGGCACCACCCTCTCGACGGAGCCCGCGAAGGTTGCTCTCGCGCATCGACCGCGACTCGCGGCAACGAGCAAACCGGCTTCTTCCCCCGCCCATCTGAAACGTTGCCGGCCGCTCAAGGCGGCCGGCAACGTTTCAGATGTTGCGTCGAAGACTCAGTGATCTTCGTCTTCGATCAGCGCCTCGTAGTCGTTCGCATCGAGCAGCTCGTCGAGCTCTGCACGATCGCTCGGTCGAACCAGGAAGATCCAGCCATCGCCGAACGCATCCTCGTTGATGATCTCGGGCTTGTCGTTGAGCAGCTCATTGATCTCGACGATCTCGCCGGAAACGGGCGCATAGATGTCGGAGGCAGCCTTCACCGATTCGACGACGGCGACGCCGGTGCCGGCCGTCACGGCCGCGCCGAGTTCCGGCAGTTCGACGTAGACCAGGTCACCGAGCTGGCCCTGCGCGTGGTCGGAGATGCCGACACGAACCAGGCCGTCGTCTTCGACGCGGGCCCACTCGTGGGACTTGAGAAATTTCAGATCGCCAGGAATCTCGCTCATGATAGGGTCCAGTCGTTGGGTTTTTGTGGGGTACAGGCGGTAATTCTAGCCACTTCCGCCGTGATGAAAAATGCGTCGCGCCGTTCAGATGCCGTCACAAGCCTTGCCGTCACGCACAAAGGGGTACTTCACCAGCCGAACCGGCACCTCGCGACCACGGATATCGACCCGCAGGTCGCCGGGCTCGCCCACGGGAATGCGCGCAAACGCGACCGCCTTTTCGAGGGTGGGCGCAAAGCTGCCGGATAGAATCTCCCCCTCGCCCTGAGCGGTCAGCACCTTCTGGCCGTGGCGGAGCACGCCCTTCTCGTCCAGCACCAGGCCAACCATGACCCGGGGCACGCCGGCAGCCTTCTGCTGTTCCAGGGCACCGCGACCGACAAACGCACGTCCCTCATCCAGCGCGATGGTCCAGCCGAGATTGGCCTCCCACGGAGTGACGCTCTCGTCCATGTCCTGGCCATACAGGTTCATGCCCGCCTCGAGCCGCAATGTATCGCGCGCACCCAGCCCGGCCGGCGCCACACCCGCGGCAACCAGCGCACTCCACAACGCCACCGCATGCTCTTCGGGCACAACGATCTCGAACCCGTCCTCACCGGTGTAGCCGGTGCGCGCCACGAACAGCGGCATGCCGTGCGGCCCCTGCGCCGCGGCGGCAGCGAATTTGCCGAGCTTCTCGATCCGCGGACGATCCACCTCATGCAGCAGTCCGATCACCTTGGCCCGCGCATTGGGGCCCTGCACCGCGATCATCGCGAACTCCGGACGCTCCTTCACCTGCACGTCGAACGCGGCGGCCTGCTTCTCGATCCAGGCCAGATCCTTGGCGCGGGTACCGGCGTTGACCACCAGCCGGAAGAATTCGTCACCGAGGAAATACACGATCAGGTCGTCGATCACTCCGCCCTGCTCGTTCAACATGCACGAGTAAAGTGCCTTGCCGACCACCTTCAGCTTGTCGACATTGTTGGCCAGCAGGTGGCGAAGGAACTCGCGCGTACGCGCACCATGAAGATCGATCACGGTCATATGCGACACGTCGAACATGCCCGCATCCCGGCGCACAACGTGGTGCTCCTCGATCTGCGAGCCGTAGTTGATCGGCATATCCCAGCCGCCGAAGTCGACCATGCGGGCGCCGAGCGCGCGATGGGTTTCGTTGAGCACGGTCTTCTGGGTCATTGCGGCGGAGCCTGCGGGGGAAAGTCATGCATTATCGCCAGCGCCGACGCGCAATCCAAGCACCGACCATCACTGCTCTTGAACGCAGCAGTACATTAAGCTCGGCACATGACCGCGACCGCGCCGACTTTTACCGAGCTCGACACCGCACTCACGCCACCACGCCTGCGTATCTTGGGCGAGTGGACGTTGCCGCACTACAGCTTGCTGGAACGCGAACTGGAGCAACTGCGGGGACGCATCGATGCGCAGACCCCGGTCGATCTGGACGGCATCGTCAGGCTGGATACCGCCGGTGCGGCCCTGCTGGCCGAATGGCTGGGTGCCGCTCGCCTGCGCGACATTGCCGCCGACTCACCGCAACTGTCGTCAGCGCGCCGTGCGCTGTTGACCACCATCGGCACGGCGCTGGACACCTACCGCCGCATCGACAGGCCGAAACCGCAAAGCGGCATCCTGCTGTTGCTGGAGCGGATCGGCCGCGCCGTCGAGAACATGCTGCGGCAGGCATTGCAACTACTCGGCTTCATCGGCCTGACCCTGGAGACGCTGGCGCGTTCCGTGTTTCATCCCCGCCGCTGGCGGGTCACCGCGCTGGTGGCGCATGTGGAACAGATCGGCCTGGATGCAGTACCGATCGTCGCCCTGCTGTCGTTCCTGGTCGGCGCCGTGGTGGCGTTTCTGGGGGCCACCGTGCTCGCCGACTTCGGCGCCACCATCTATACGGTGGACCTGGTCTCGATCTCCTTCCTGCGCGAGTTCGGCGTACTGCTCACCGCCATCATGCTCGCCGGCCGCACCGCCAGCGCATTCACTGCGCAGATTGGCTCGATGAAAGCACGCGAGGAGATCGACGCAATCCGCATGCTCGGCCTTGACCCGATCGAGCTGCTGGTGTTGCCGCGGGTGCTGGCGCTGCTGATCTCGCTGCCGCTGCTGAGTTTCCTGGGCATGCTGGCCGGCATCCTGGGCGGTGCGCTGGTGTGCGTCTTCACGCTGGACATCACCCCGGCGATGTTCCTCTCGGTATTCCACGCCGACACCGACCTGCGCCACCTGCTGGTCGGCCTGAGCAAGGCGCCGGCCTTCGCCTTCCTGATCGCGGTGATCGGCTGCCTGGAAGGCTTCAAGGTCAGCGGCAGCGCCCAGTCGGTAGGCGAGCACACGACCTCCAGCGTGGTGCAGTCGATCTTCGTGGTGATCCTGATCGATGCGCTGGCCGCGCTGTTTTTCATGGAGATGGGCTGGTGAACACCATCGCCGAAAAGAGCGCGCCGGGCGAAGTGCTGATCGAGGTACGCAACCTGGTCAACCGCTTCGGTACGCAGACCGTGCATGACGGGCTGGACCTTGATGTCTTTCGCGGCGAGATCCTCGGCGTGGTCGGTGGCTCGGGCACCGGCAAGTCGGTGCTGTTGCGCGCCATTGTCGGCCTGCTGCGGCCGACGTCCGGCAGCGTCACGGTGTTCGGCGAGAATCTGCTGCAGTTGCCGCCGGCACGCCGTTCGCGGATCGAGCAGCGCTTTGGCGTGCTGTTTCAAAGTGGCGCGCTGTTCTCGTCGCTGACCGTGGCCGAGAACATCGCGCTGCCGCTGATCGAGCATGCCGGACTGAACCGCGAGGACGCCACCCACCTGGCCGGGGTGAAGCTGGCGCTGGTCGGACTGTCGATGGATACCGCCGACAAGTATCCCGCAGCGTTGTCCGGCGGCATGGTCAAGCGCGCGGCACTGGCGCGGGCACTGGCGCTGGATCCGGAGATCCTGTTTCTCGACGAACCCACCGCCGGCCTGGATCCGATCAGTGCCGCGGCGTTCGACCAGTTGCTGCTGACCCTGCGCGATGCGCTGGGACTGACCGTGTTTCTGGTCACCCATGACCTGGACACGCTGTATACCGTATGTACCCGCGTAGCCGTGCTGGCGCAAAAGAAGGTGCTGGTGGCTGGCCCGCTGGACCAGGTCGCCGCTGCCGACGACCCCTGGGTGCATGCCTACTTCCACGGCCCACGCGGCCGCGCGGCGGAACAGGCCGCCGAAAACCTGCGGCAGGAGAACTGAGATGGAAACCCGTGCGCATCATGTGCTGATCGGACTGTTCACCGTGATCGTGGTCGCCGCCGCCCTGCTGTTCGGGCTGTGGCTGGCCAAGGCCAGTACCGACCAGGCCTTCCGCGACTACGAAGTCATCTTCAACGAAGCGGTCACCGGCCTGTCCAAAGGCAGCCCGGTGCAATACAACGGCATCAAGGTCGGTGACGTGATCCAGCTCAAGCTGGACCCGGTCGATCCACGCAAGGTGCTGGCACGAATCCGCCTCGCCGGCGACACACCGGTGAAACAGGACACCCACGCCAAGCTGGTGCTGACCGGATTGACCGGCATCAGCAATATCCAGCTCAGCGGCGGCTCGCCTGCGTCGCCCCCGCTGGTCGGCCAACACGGCAAGCTGCCGGTGATCGTCGCCGACCCGTCGCCGCTGACCAAGCTGCTGGCCAACGGCGAGGATCTGATGACCAGCATCAACGAGGTGGTGGCACGCGCCAATCAACTGCTGTCAGAGGAGAACGTGGCGCACATCAACCACACGCTGGCACACCTGGATCAGACCACCGGCGCGCTTGCCGACCAGCGCGGCGACATTCGCCAGCTGCTGCAGCAGCTGACTCTGGCCAGCCGCAACGCCAATGCCACGCTGGCCCAGACCGAGCAGCTGGCACGCAACGCGAATGGCCTGGTCAGCGGCCAGGGCAAGGCGGCCATGGACAGCATGCAGGCATCGATGGCCTCGCTGCAGCACGCCACCGCCAGCATCGATCAATTGCTCAAGGCCAATCACGATGCACTCGACAACGGCATGCGCGGCATCGGCGAGATTGGTCCGGCCATGAACGAGCTGCGCAAGACGCTGGATGCGCTGCACTCGATTTCGCGCAAGCTCGACGACAACCCGGCCAGCTACCTGCTTGGCCGCGACCAGACCAAGGAGTTCAAGCCATGAGCCTGCGCCCACGCCTCGCATTGATCGCTCTCGTCGTGCTGCTCGGCGGCTGTTCGGTGCTGCCCCGCGCCGAATCGCCGGATATCTATCTGCTGCCCGGCACGCCGGCACCGGCCGACATCAGCGCGCCGACGACCACCGCGTCGTTGCGGGTGGATACACCACAAGCTGGACGCAGCCTCGACAGCACGCGCATCGCCGTGATCCCCGAAAGCAATGTGATCACCGTCTACCAGGGCGCGCGCTGGAGCGATCGCGCACCGCGCCTGCTGCGTGATCGCCTGATCGATGCATTCCGCGCCCGTGCCCACTACGCCGCCGTCAGCAGCGACGAGGCCAGCCTGCGCGCGGATCTTGAGCTGGCCGGCGACCTGCGTGCGTTCCAGACCGAGTACATGGCCGGCAAGCCGGTGGTCATCATCCGCTACGACGCGCAACTGGTGCAGCCGCACACGCAAACGATCCTGGCAACGCGTCAGTTCGAGATTCATCAGCCGGTGGCCGGCAAGGACGTGCCGCAGGTGGTGATCGCATTCGGCCAGGCCGCCGATGCGCTGGCTGCACAAGTGGTCGACTGGGCCACCGCGGCTCAAACCGGCAAACGATGAGATGACCCGACGTCGCGCTGGCGAGCCTGTTTCGGCAGCTCATGCCGCTGCCAGGCCCGCCTCGAATCAATCAGGCCGCTGACCGTCACCCTGCGTGGCCAGCAGCCACTCGCCGACCTGCTCGGCCATCTCTTCGGCACGCCGACCTTCGGTCAACAGATGCACGTCGGGTGATTCGGGCCGCTCATACGGCGAGTCGATGCCGGTGAAATTGCGGATCTCGCCCGCCCGAGCCTTGCGGTACAGACCCTTGGGGTCGCGCTCCTCGCACAGCGCCAGCGGTGCATCGACAAACACCTCCATGAACTCGCCTTCGGCAAACAGCTCGCGGGCGGAGCGGCGCTCACTTCGATACGGCGAAATCGCGCTGACCAGCACGATCAGGCCCGCATCCACCATCAGATGCGCCACCTCGGCAATACGCCGGATGTTCTCGACGCGATCCTCGGGGGTGAAGCCCAGATCCTTGTTGATGCCGTGGCGGATGTTGTCGCCATCCAGCAGATAGGTGTGATACCCCAGCGCATGCAGCTTGCGCTCGACCAGGTTGGCGATAGTCGACTTGCCGGCACCGGACAGGCCGGTGAACCACAGGCACAGCGGACGCTGGCCCTTGCTGGCGCCACGCACCGACTTGTCGATGTCGACATGCTGCCAATGCACGTTGGAGGATCGACCCAGGGCGAAATCCAGCATGCCGCAGGCCACGGTGGCATGGCTGTGGCGATCGATCAGGATGAAGCCGCCGAGGGTGCGGTTGGCGGCATACGACTCGAATGCGATGTCGTCATCCAGCCCGATCGTGCAGTAGCCGACCTCGTTCAATTCGAGATGCCGCGCGGCCAGCTTGGCCTGGCTGTTCACGTCGACCTTGTGCTTGATCGACATCACCCGCGCATTCACCGTGCGGGTGCCGATCTTCAGCAGGTAGGTACGATTGGGCAGCAGCGCCGCGTCACCCAGCCACAGCACGTGACAGTTGAACTGGTCGGCCACCGGCGCCGGACGCAGCGCGTCGGCAATCACGTCACCGCGGCTGGCATCGACCTCGCGATTGAGGCACAGCGTCACCGCCTGCCCGGCATGCGCCCGCTGCAGCTCACCGGCCGGGCCGAGGATGCGTTCGACACGGGCCCGCTGCACGCCCGGCTGCACCACGATCTCGTCGCCGCAGGCCACGCTGCCGCCGCTGATGGTGCCGGCATAGCCGCGGAAGGACTGGTCCGGTCGATTGACCCATTGCACCGGCATGCGGAAGTCTTCCGCGCGAAACGCTGCCGCGTCGATCGTCTCCAGCAGCTCCAGCAGGCAGGCGCCGTCGTACCAGGGCATCCGGGTCGAGCGCGAGCCGACATTCTCGCCGGTCGGCGCCGCCACCGGCAGGCAATGCACCTGGCTGATGCCGAGGCTTTGTGCCAGCTCGGCATATTCGGTGGTGATGGCGTCGTAGGCGGCCTGATCGAAGTCGACCAGATCCATCTTGTTGACCGCCAGCACGATCTGCCGGATACCCAGCAAGCCACATATATAAGTATGCCGACGCGTCTGCGGCAGCAAACCCTTGCGCGCGTCGACCAGTACCACCGCCAGCTCGGCGTTCGAGGCACCGGTCGCCATGTTGCGGGTGTACTGCTCGTGGCCGGGACAGTCGGCGACGATGAAGCTGCGCCGGGTCGTGTGGAAATAGCGGTAGGCCACGTCGATGGTGATGCCCTGCTGCCGCTCGGCATCGAGGCCGTCGGTCAGCAGCGAAAAATCGAGCGTGTCGGTGTCGCCGGCCTCGGCGTGCTGACGACGGCTGTCGCGGGCCAGCGCGGTCAGTTGATCGTCGGGCACCATGCCGGCGTCGTACAACAGGCGCCCGAGCAGGGTGCTCTTGCCGTCGTCGACGCTGCCGCAGGTGATGAAGCGCAGCAGACTCTTGCTGGGCACGGCGGCCTGGCTCAGGTTCGAGGTGGTCATCAGAAATAGCCCTCCTGCTTCTTGCGCTCCATCGAGGCGGTCGGATCCTGATCGATCACCCGCCCCTGCCGCTCCGAACTGCGCGAACGCGCCATCTCGTCGATCACCTTTTCCAGTGTGTCGGCCGCGGATTCCACCGCACCGGTCAGCGGATAGCAGCCCAGCGTGCGGAAACGTACCTCGCGCATCTGCACCTGCTCACCATCCTGCAGGGTGAAGCGCTCGTCGTCGACCATGATCAACGCACCGTCACGCTCGACCACCGGCCGCGGCTTGGCAAAGTACAGCGGCACCACCGGGATGTTCTCGCGCTGGATGTACAGCCACACATCCATCTCGGTCCAGTTGGACAGGGGGAATACCCGCACGCTTTCGCCCTTGCGGATATGCGTGTTGTAGGTATTCCAGAATTCGGGGCGCTGGCTCTTCGGGTCCCAGCGGTGCTGCGCATTGCGGAACGAGAAGATGCGTTCCTTGGCGCGCGACTTCTCCTCGTCGCGGCGGGCGCCGCCGATCGCCGCATCGAAGCCGTACTTGTCCAGCGCCTGTTTCAGCCCAGCGGTCTTCATCACGTCGGTATGCACGGTGGCACCGTGGGTCAGCGGCGAGATGCCCTGGCGCACGCCGTCCTGGTTGATATGTACCAGCACATCGACATCGCCAGCGGCGGCCACCTGCTCGCGGAACGCGATCATCTCGCGGAACTTCCAGGTGGTATCCACGTGCAGCAGCGGTATCGGCGAGCGCGCCGGATAGAACGCCTTGCGCAGCAGGTGCAGCAGCACCGAGGAGTCCTTGCCGATCGAGTACAGCATCACCGGCCGCTGAAAGCCGGCCATCACTTCGCGGAAGATGTGGATGCTCTCGGCTTCGAGATCATCGAGGTGGGAGTGAGCTGAGGAAGGCAGGGGCATGACATCAAAAACTCGGAATCGGTGACAGAACAGGCAGCAGCAACGAGAAGCTGGCCACACGCGGGACCCGCCATTCTAGGGCCTTGACCTCGACTTCCAAAGAATAGCCGTCCGAATCATTTTCCATATCGACATGAGCTCATGCGATAACGCAGGCATCGGCAAAGCGGAAGAACAGCCAGGCTGGTTGGAATCTTGTAGGAGCGCACCCTGTCCACAGGAGGGGACTTCCTTCGGTCGTGCGCGATGCTTTTGGCCAGCGTCAACCATAGAGCATCGCGCACAGGGTGCGCTCCTACGAGGGCGAGGTGGCTCAGGCCATGACCGGATAGACCGGCTCGGCGTCGAGCGTCGCGGCGCACGCTGCTGCCAGCTCAAGCAAGCGCAAATCGGAACCCCGCGGACCGACCAACTGCAGTCCCACCGGCAAACCATTGGCCAGTGTGCCCATCGGCAGGCTCACCGCAGGGCAACCGGCCAGGCTGGCGAAGCTGGTCAGGTCTGCGGCCGAATCGGGCACCGGACCGGCCAGCGCAAAGGCAGCCTGTGGCGTGGTGGGCAGCACCAGCACATCGACCTGGGCGAACAGCCGGCGCATCTTCAGCGTCGCGGCATCGAGTACACGATCGGCCACCGCATAATCGGCCGCACTCTTGCCTGCCGCAAAGCCCAGCATCTGGCGGAACCGCGGCGACACCGGATGCGCGGTATCGGCGAGATCAGCGGCGAAGGTACTCAGCATCTCCGCCTCCATCAGCAACAGGCCGGCGCGACGGGTGCGCGTAAAGTCCCAATCGCTGAAGTCCACCGTGCGCCGATTACCCAGCGCATGGGTCAGCTTGGTCATCGCCGCCTCAAATACTTCGATGACTTCCGGCTCTACGCCGACAGCCGCCAGATCCGGCAGCAGACCGGCGCGCAGGTTGCCGGGCTCCCAGTCCGGCAACGCAAACGCAACCCGGCGGCGGCGTGAACGCGCGTCGTCGGCGTCATAGCCGGCCAGCACCTGCAACAGCACGGTGAGGTCGTCCACGCTGCGCGCGAGCAGGCCAACCGCATCCAGCCGCCGCGCTGCCGGCACCATGCCGCGCGCCGAGATTTCGCCGTGGGTGGGCTTCAACGCGTACACGCCGCAGTAGCTCGCCGGGATGCGGATCGAGCCCAGGCTGTCCGAACCTACCGCCGCCACCGCCAGACCAGCGGCCACCGCCGCCGCCGCCCCGCCGGATGAGCCACCCGCACTGAAACCGTGCCGGTGCGGATTGTGGGTGGCACCGAAGTGCGGGTTGTCGGTGGCCGTGCCCAACGCGCCTTCGTCCATATTGGTCTTGCCGGCCAGCACCGCGCCGGAGGCGCGCAACCGCGCCACCACGTGGGAGTCGCCTTGCGCCGGGCGGGAGCGTCCTGGCAGGCCGGCGCGGGTCGGCCAGCCGGCGAGGTCGAAATTGTCCTTCAACGCCAGCGGGATACCGTCCAGCCGCCCGATCACCCCGTCACGGCGGCGTCGGTCGGCCATGTGCGCCTGCTCCTGCATCAGGCCCGAACGCTGGTCCACATAGGCATTGAGCGGTGGATTGAGCCGTTCGATCGCCTCTTGATAGACATCGGTCAGAGCCTCGGCCTTGACCCGCCCGGACGCCAGCCAGTGCAGCAGTTGACAGAGTGAGGCGCGGCGCAGGTCGAGGTCGGCAATGGGCGGCATCGAATTCATGAACACTTCCTTATAACGAGTCTTGATTATCACGGCGTCCCGCACCGCGATTGCAAGCGGTGCTGCAGCACGCGTTGCCGCGCGCCCCTCGAAACCGGACAATGCGCGACAGTATCGTGCGTCACATGGCGCCGACGTGACCATTTACCTTACCAGCCCGAGGGAGCCCGCCATGAGCGAACGCGAAACGATGGAATACGACGTGGTCGTGGTCGGCGGCGGCCCGGCCGGGCTGTCGTTCGCCATTCGCCTCAAGCAGCTCAAGCCCGAGGTCACGGTCTGCGTGATCGAAAAGGCATCGACCATCGGCGCGCAGATCCTGTCCGGCGCGGTGATCGAGCCGCAGCCGCTGGATGCCCTGCTGCCGGGCTGGCGCGACAATCCGCCGCCGATCTGCGTGCCCGCCGGCGAGGATGAGTTCTGGCTGCTCAGCAAGGATGGCGGGCGCAAGCTGCCGGTGCCGCCGGGCATGAAGAACCACGGCAACTTCATCGTGTCGCTGGGCGCGATGTGCGCCTGGATGGCGCCGCAGGCCGAGGCACTGGGGGTGGATGTATTCCCCGGCTTCGCCGCCGCCGACACGATCTATAACGAAGACGGCTCGGTCGCTGGCGTGCGCATCGGCGACATGGGTGTGGCCAGGGACGGCACGCACAAGCCCGGCTACACCGAAGGCATCGACATCAAGGCCAAGGTCACCGTGCTGGCCGAAGGTGCACGCGGCAGCCTGACCAAACAGCTGATCGAGCGCTTCAAGCTCGACGCCGACAGCGACCCGCAAGGCTACTCGATCGGCATCAAGGAGCTGTGGCAACTGCCGCCCGGCCGCGTCACGCCCGGCAAGATCGTGCACAGCTTCGGCTGGCCCGCCGATACGCATACCTATGGCGGCAGCTTCCTCTATCACCTGGACGGCGACCGCGTGGCGCTGGGCTATATCAGCGGGCTCGACTACAGCGACCCGGAATACAAGCCGTGGGAGGCCTTCCAGCAGTGGAAGAACCACGCCATGATCAAGCCCCTGCTTGAAGGCGGCAGCATCCTCTCCGCCGGTGCCCGCGCCATCGTCACCGGCGGCTACCAGTCGCTGCCCAAGGTCGAGATGCCCGGCGCCCTGCTGATCGGCGACACCGCCGGCCTGCTCAACGTGCCCAAGGTCAAGGGCACCCACCAGGCGCTAAAGAGCGGCATGCTGGCCGCCGAGTTCCTGGCCGCGAACCAGCTCAGCGCGATCGGTTTCGACGCCGCCCTGCGTGGCTCGGAAGTGATGGCTGAGCTGAAGAAGGTGCGCAACATCAAGCCCGCGTTCAAGAAGGGCTTGTGGTTCGGCTTGCTCAACGCGGCGTGGGAAACCGTCAGCGCCGGGTTGTCACCGTGGACGCTGAAGAACAAGGCCGACTGGTCCAGCCTGCACAAGGTCGGCGCCCAGGAAGAACCCAAACGCGACTACCTGCAACGCACGCTGGCCCCGCGCGACCGCCTCGCCGGCGTCTACTTTGCCGCCACCGAACACGACGAGGACCAGCCGATCCATCTGCACGTGGCCGACACCTCGATCTGCGTCGACCAGTGCGCCACCGAGTACGACAATCCCTGCACCCGCTTCTGCCCGGCGAACGTTTACGAGATCGTCAACGACGTTCATGCCGATGGAAGTCAGGGAAAGCGCCTGCAGATCAACGCCGCCAACTGCGTGCACTGCAAGACCTGCGACATCAAGGACCCTTACCAGATCATCACCTGGGTCACCCCCGAGGGTGGTTCGGGGCCGAATTACCAGAGCATGTGAACCCGCCTGGCCGAGGGGATGCTCATATTTCGGCAGGAGCGCGCCTTGTGCGTTTCCCCGGCAGTCGGCAAAGAGCTTTCGTCCACAGGATTGGCTCCTGCGGTTGCGCGCCACGGCATCCCGGGCGGAAGTCGGCGAACGGTGCTGCCCTGCCGGGGTATTGGGCCGCTGCAGCAATCATCTTGCGTACCCGACAATTATGGTTACGGCCATATGGCAGAAGGTGAGCTGACTCATGACTCTGCGTCGGCCGCGTCGTCTTGTGGCCCTACGGCCACTGCTACGCGGCATGAAGCGCGCGGCAAACCTTCATGTCGCTGCCATCGCGCTGGAACACCGCAATGTACGGCAAACCGGCAAGTGCCCATTCCAGACGCGCGGCCTTTCTGGCCGGGATGCGCGATCGTGTCCAGTTGCGTGATCTTCTGCCGAAGTGCGGGCGCAAATCCAACCGGATCGGGTAACGGCTCTCGATGCCGTACAGAGTGATGCTCGCAAGGTCGGTTTTCGCCTCGTCCGTGTAGCGAATGGCCGTTGCTCAGCCTCGCCGGCTGGGGTGGCCGCTGCACTCTTGGCCTTCGCCGTTACATCGGGCCGCGCAGCACGCAAACGGCCTTCCATGCTTAACAGGCGTGCCATGCAATGGAAAAGGTCGTCGTTAGCTTGACGTAGGCCCCGTCGCTGGCGGCTGGTTCGCCAGAATTGCGCCGATCCGAAGGCGTCGCTGGAAGGCAGATCCATGAGCGATGACCAGCGCATATTCCGATCGAACCCGCCCGAACCAGTTGCAGCAGCATGGTTGCGCGTTTATATCCATATGAGTATATTTGCAGTCATGAAGCCCCTTCGATTCCTTGGCGACTCACTCAAAAGCCTGCGTGAATTTCCCGAGGACGCCAAGCAGGATGCTGGCTATCAGCTGGACAGCGTGCAAAGAGGCAAGCAGCCGGACGACTTCAAGCCAATGCCAACCATCGGCAAAGGCGTTGAGGAAATCCGCATATGGGATGAGTCGGGCACTTACCGCGTGATTTACACCGCCCGACTGGACGATGCGGTCTATGTGCTGCATGCGTTTCAGAAGAGGACACAGACGACTGCGAAGCGCGATACCGACCTTGCAAAGACCCGCTATGCCGAACTTGTGAGAGGTGCACCATGACCAAGCACGAAACCTATGACAGTGTGTGGGACGCCATTGCCGATACGCCGGAGCAAGCCGCCCATCTGCGTGCGCGGGCAGAACTCATGCAGCAGATCGTCGCGATCATCAAGACTAGCGGCTGGAAACAGACCGAGGCCGCCGAACACTGCGGTGTCACGCAGCCACGTATCAACGATCTGCTGCAAGGCCGCGTGTCGCGCTTCTCGCTGGACGCACTGGTGAACATCGCTACGGCATTGGGTAGGCGAGTTCACGTGGCGTTGGAAGCTGCCTGAGCTTCGTGCTGCGGCAATTGATCCGGCCCGTAAACAAGTAGCGGAGCGCCGGGCAGTCCCCGGCGCATGGTTGCGCGCAACCGTAGGAGCCCACCCTGTGGGCCAAAGCTCTTCGCCAAGGTGAGATGCACGGTCGCTGGGCTATCTCGGTCAATGGCACGGCGACTGACGTTTGAGTTCCAGGATGGGAACGCCTACAACCTGAACTATGAGGACTTTCACTAATGGCCATATACAACCCTCCCCATCGCGGTGAGTTCATCACGGAGATCTACCTTGAACCGCATGGCATCAGTGGCCGTGAGCTTGCGGCCAAGGTTTGACGTAGCCGCTTCCATACTCAGTTGCATCTTGAAGGGTACGAGCCGCGTCACCCCCGGAGATGGCACTGCGTCTTTCCAAGGCGGTTGGCCGCACTCCAGAGAGTTGGCTTCTGCTGCAGGACAATCATGATCTTTGGGTTGCGCGACAGCACGTGGATCTCAAGCGTGTAGCCAAGCTTCGATGGGTAGCGGCCTGACGTCGGCGCCCATCAGGCAGCGACGTGTAGAGTCACTGGATGAACAGATTTGCAGTTGTGAAGCAGCTCCGGTTTGATCAACAGACCAAACAGAGACAGCAAGTTCCCCGGCATCAGACGCCGATGACCTCGCGACGGCTCTCTGTCTATCGACCCGCGACCCGTCAGACTATGCAAGGAAGGCAAGGCATGCCGAGGACTTTACCCTGATCGAAAAACTGCTATGGCGCGCCAGGCGCATCGGCTTCCTGTTGCAACGACTGCGCGGCAGCATCGCCCTGCGCGGCTGGCGTAGCACGGCGGCTCGGGTGGCACAGGAATTCCGCCAGCGACCCGAGACCGATGATGCCTTGCAGTTGCTGCCGCTGGACGAACCGTTCGCGGTCTTCGCGCTGCCGACATCGAACACGCCGCGCGTCTCGGTGATTGTGCCGGTGCACGGCAAACTGGCGTATACGCTGGCCTGCCTGCGCTCGATCGCCCGTCACGGCGCCCAGGCGGCATTCGAGGTGATCGTGGTCGATGATGCCTCGCCCGACGACAGCGCGGCCACGCTGGCCAGAGTCGAGGGTCTGACTCTGCTGCGAAACACGACCAATCTAGGCTTCGTCGGCAGCTGCAATGCCGGTGCTGCCATCGCACGCGGCGCGTTCTTGCATTTTCTGAACAACGACACCCAGGTCACTGCTGAGTGGCTGGACGCCTTGCTGCGCTGCTTCGAGGAAACGGTCGACTGCGGTATCGCCGGCAGCCGGCTGGTCTATCCGGACGGCCGCCTGCAGGAAGCCGGCACGCTGGTGTTCGCCGATGGCAGTTGCTGGAACACCGGCCGTTTCGAAGCCCGTGATCTGCCGGCCTTTCGCTATCGGCGCGAAACCGACTACGTCTCCGGCGCATCGTTGATGATTGCTCGCGATGTTTTTCAGCGCATCGGCGGCTTTGACGCGCGCTATGCACCCGGATATTACGAAGATACCGACCTCGCCTTTTCGGCGCGCCGACTTGGCCTGCGCGTGTACTACGAACCGGCCAGCACGGTAATCCACAACGAGGGGATCAGTTCCGGCACGGAGCCCGATAGCGGGATGAAGCGCTATCAGCGGATCAACCAGAAGAAGTTCGTGGACAAATGGGCGCGCGAGCTCGCCGCGCAGCCAGCCGCAGGCACCAGCCTGGAGCAGGCGATTCACCAACATTCACGTGGCCGCGTGCTGATCATCGACGCCATGACACCGGAGCCCAGCCGTGACTCCGGCTCGCTGCGACTCGTCGCCATTGTGGGGCTGCTGTTCCGGCAAGGCTGGAGCACCGTGTTCATCCCCGATGATGGTCGCGCCAGCAACCGTGAAATTGCTGCGCTTGGCGCGCTGGGCTGTGAGGTCTTGTGCAAGCCTTGGATGTCCGATCCGGCACGCTGGCTGCGCGAGCACGGTCGCGCATTGCATGCGGTGTTCCTTTCCAGGCATAGCGTTGCAGGTCAATATGCCGCGCTGGTGCGACGCCATGCGCCGCAGGCAAAGCTCGTCTTCGACACGGTTGACCTCCACTTTCTCCGTGAGCAGCGCGCCGCCGAACTGAGTGGAAACGCCCAAATGGCCCGCGTTGCAGAGGCCTCACGGCGAAGCGAACTGGCACTGATCGAGCAGTGCGACACCACCTTGGTGGTCAGCCCGCACGAACAGGCCCTGTTGAAGCAACTGCTTCCAGGCTCGCAAGTGGAGCTTCTCTCCAATATTCACGCAGTCCACGGCTGCAGCCAGCCACACGCCCGGCGCCGGGATCTGGTTTTCATTGGCGGTTACGGACACCCGCCGAACAGCGACGCCATTCGCTGGATCGCTACCGAGATCCTGCCACGATTGCAACAGGCCATGCCCGAGCTGCGCGTGCATGTGTTGGGCGACATGCCTGAGCCGGTGCGCAGGGAATTGTCCAGCGCAGGCCTCGAACTGCACGGTCGCGTGGATGATCTCGGCCCCTGGCTCGACCACTGTCTGGCCACACTGGCGCCGCTGCGCTTCGGCGCCGGTGTAAAGGGCAAGATCAACATGGCGATGAGTCATGGCGTGCCGGTGATTGCAAGCACGCTCGCGGTGGAAGGCATGCAGCTCACCGATGGCATCGACGTGCTGGTGGCAGATGATGCCAACGGCTTCGTCGGGGCGGTGGAACGCCTGCAGCAGGACGAAACCCTGTGGACGCGTTTGTCCGAGCATGGCCTGCACAATGTACGCCAGCATTTTTCCGCCGCTGCCGCCGATGCCGTCCTGCATCGCATACTGGATTGACCACGGCGGCAGCAACGCCGATGCTGCAACTTCATTATCAATAGGCTCTCATGTCTCCACGCGACTTTACCAAGCGCTGCGTCTTCCTGATCTTGCGCGCCGGTTTTCGGCTGACCCCGATGCCGCTCGCCACCAGGGATCGATGGCGCCAGCGGTTTCTGGATCGTCACGCCGACCTGCTGCCGCAGGGTCCGCGCGGCCAGGTGGACGGCGCAGCCCGATCCGAACGCCGGCTGCGCGTGCATGCGGCCGGCCGCGCGCTCGGCTACGTGCCACACCGTGAAATGGCGCTGCCGAACCCGATGCCAGCCACGATCGTGGCGTTTTACCTGCCCCAGTTCCACGCGATCCCCGAAAACGATGTCTGGTGGGGTGTAGGTTTTACCGAGTGGCACAACGTGAGCCGCGCCCTGCCGCAGTTCGAGGGCCACGCGCAACCGCGCCTGCCGGGCGCGCTGGGCTTCTACGACCTGCAACTGCCAGACGCCATGCGCCGGCAGATGAAGCTGGCGAAGAGTTACGGCGTCGGCGCGTTCTGCAGCTATTTCTACTGGTTCGCCGGCAAGACCTTGCTGGAGGCACCGCTGCAGCAGTGGCTGAACGACTCGTCGCTGGATCTGCCCCTGTGCCTGTGCTGGGGCAACGAAAACTGGTCCCGCCGCTGGGACGGCCGCGCCCAGGACATCCTGATCGGCCAGCAGCACAGCGCTGCCGATGACCTGGCCTTCATTGAACATGTCTCCCGCTACCTGGCCGATCCGCGTTATCTGCGGGTGGAAGGCGTGCCGCTCTTGCTGGTCTACCGACCCGGCCTGCTACCGAACCCGAAAGCGACCGCGCAGCGCTGGCGCGAATGGTGCCGGGCCAACGGCATCGGCGAGATCCGGCTGGCCTATGTGCAGAGTTTCGACCGGGTCGATCCGCGCGATATCGGCTTCGATGCCGCGGTGGAGTTTCCGCCAAACAATCGCAGCCTCACCCCGATCACCGCACAACAGCAGCTTCTGAACGCCGATTACGGTGGTGACGTTTACGATTGGCGCGAGCTGGTCCGGCAGTCCACGGCGCAGACCGATCCTGACTACCCGTGCTATCCCGGCGTCAATCCGGGCTGGGATAACGAGCCACGCCGAAGTGGCCGCGGCCGCGTGTTTGCGCATGCCTCCCCGCGCGGTTACCGCGACTGGCTGCGCCATGCCGTGGCCAGCGCCAGAAGGCGCCAGCCGCTGCAGCCGCTGGTGTTCGTCAACGCCTGGAACGAGTGGGCCGAAGGCGCCGTGCTGGAGCCGGACACCCGACTGGGCCATGCCTGGCTGGAAGCCACCCGCACCGCCTTGCAACCCGCGCCGGTCGCGGACACCCGCCCCTGCGCCGTCATTCACGTCTGGTATCCCGAACTGCTGGATGAGATGGCCGCCGCGCTGAGCGCCAGTGGCGTGCGCTGGCGCATCGTGATCACCACCGCGATCGAGCGCGAGAGTCAGGTGCGAGAGCGCGCCGCGCAGCTCGGCCTGGCCGCCGAGATCGAGGTGTTCGAGAACCGCGGCCGCGACATCCTGCCGTTCCTGCACGTGGCCAATCGACTTCTGGACGAAGGGGTAACCACCGTACTGAAGCTGCATACCAAGCGCTCGACCCACCGTGAGGATGGCGAGATATGGCGGCGCGAACTGCTCGATCGACTGCTCTCGCCCGAACGGGCAACACGCATCGTGGAAGCTTTCCGCGAAGACGCCACCCTGGGCTTGGTCTGCGCCGATGGACATCTGCTGCCGCTGCAACGCTACTGGGGCGACAACCGAAGCAACATCGACTACCTCATTCGTCGCCTCGGTATCCCGGCACCCCAGATCGAGGATGGGAATTTTATCGCAGGCAGCATGTTCTGGCTTCGCCCTGCCGCCCTGCGCCTCTTGCTGGATGGTCTGCTCAGCATGGAGGAGTTCCAGGCTGAGGGCGGTCAGCTCGATGGCACCCTGGCGCATGCCGTGGAGCGCATTTTCTGCCTGATGGCCAGCGCCGACGGCTTCCGCACCAGCAGTGCTGCCAGCCTGCTCGGCCTGCCCGAGACCGCAGCCGCAACCTATTCGTACGCCCGTCGCAGCGGCTGACGGCGATAGCCCCGGACAGCGACCGAAAACCGTTCATTTCGTACGACCGTTTGCTGGCAGGTACAATGGGGAGCTTGCCCCCGGCAGGGGCGACTCACACGGTCAAGGAACCACGCATGAAGATTCTGGTCGGCTACAAGCGCGTCGTGGACTACAACGTCCGCATCCAGGTAAAGCCCGACGGCACCGGCGTCGTCACCGATGGCGTCAAGCTGTCCGCCAATCCGTTCGATGACATCGCGCTGGAAGAAGCCCTGCGCCTGCGCGAGAAAGGCGTCGCCACCGAGGTGATCGTGGTCGGCATCGGCCCTGCCGACCTCACGGCCCACCTGCGCAATGGCCTGGCCATGGGCGCCAACCGCGCCATCCATGTGGTCACCGCGGACGCCGTGCAGCCGCTCACCGCCGCACGCATCCTGCTCAAGCTGGTCGAGAAGGAGCAGCCGGGCCTGGTGATTCTCGGCAAGCAGGCGATCGACGATGACGCCAACCAGACCGGCCAGATGCTGGCCGCACTGTGGGACCGCCCGCAGGCCACGTTTGCCGGCAAGGTCGAGATTGCCGACGGCAAGGCCACCGTCACCCGTGAGGTCGACGCCGGCCTCGAAGTGATCGAGGCCGAACTGCCCGCCGTGATCACCACCGACCTGCGCCTGAACGAGCCGCGCTTCATCAAGCTGCCCGACATCATGAAGGCCAAGGCCAAGCCAATCGACACGATCGAATTCGGCTCGCTCGGCGTCGAGGCGCACGACCACCTCAAGACCACCCACTACGCGGCTCCAGCCAAGCGCAGCAAGGGCGTGATGGTCAAGGACGCCGCCGAACTGGTCGCCGCATTGCGCCAAAAAGGCCTGCTGTAACCCCACCTTCCTGTAGGAGCCCGCTCGCGGGCGATGCGGTTCAAGCAACCCGCCATCAGGGCAACCGCATCGCCCGCGAGCGGGCTCCTACATAGCGAAAATCCGGAGACACACATGAGCAAGATCCTGGTCATCGCCGAACACCTCGGCGGAAAACTCAACAACGCCACCGCGCGCGCCGTGAGCGCCGCCCTGGCCGTGAAGCCCGACGCCATCGACGTGATGGTGCTGTCGGATGCCCCCGATGCGATCGCCGCCGAAGCGGCGAAAATCGAAGGCGTCAGCAAGGTACTCACCGTTGCCCGCGCCGAAAACGCGCATGCGCTCGCCGCCTTGCTGGCGCCGCAGATCGCCCAGGCCGCCGCCGGCTACAGCCACGTGTTCGCACCGTCCACCACCTTCGGCAAGGACCTCGCCCCGCGCGTTGCGGCCCTGCTCGGCGTGGCCCAGGTCAGCGACGTGATGAGCGTGGAAGCCAGTCATACATTCAAGCGCCCGATCTACGCCGGCAACGCGATCATCACGGTCGAGGCTGATGCTGCTCACACCGTGGTCGCCACCATCCGCACCGCCTCGTGGTCTGCCGCCGCCAACGGCAGCAGCAGCGCACCGATCGAGGCACTGAGCATCGACGCCGCACTGCCCACGCACACGCGCTTCGTCGAACTGCAGCAAGGCAGCAGCGATCGCCCCGACCTGCAGAGCGCCAGCAAGGTCGTCTCCGGCGGCCGCGGCGTGGGCTCGAAGGAAAACTTCGACATCATTTACAAATTTGCGGACAAGATCGGTGCCGCCGTGGGCGCCTCGCGCGCTGCCGTCGATGCCGGCTACTGCCCCAACGAGATGCAGGTCGGCCAGACCGGCAAGATCATCGCCCCCGAGCTGTACATGGCCATCGGCATCTCCGGCGCCATCCAGCACCTCACCGGCATCAAGGACGCCGGCACCATCGTGGCGATCAACAAGGACGGCGAAGCGCCGATTTTCGAAATCGCTGATTTTGGTCTCGCGGGGGATCTGTTCAAGATCATTCCGGAGCTGGAACTGGCGTTGGGCTGAGTCTCGCTGGTGGCGTAGTTATCGATTTGGTGCCTACGCCACATGCTCCCAACCGGGAAATGCGTGAGATGGTCAGAATCCATGAATTCAAGCCATCGAACCACCGACTGAGTGACACCGGCGCACCGAGCCGGATCGAGATAAAAATGACAATTGCGTCGTAATGACAAAAAATTTCCGGTAAATTCGCGCGCTCGGCGCGCTTCAGGCTGTTTCCGGCGCAACAACCTCGCCGATTTGCATAGATTAGAGAGAATAGGGATGAACAAGGCAGCAGCGGATGAAGCCTCGACCGCAAACGGAAATACAGCGGTACCGCTGTGTGTCGATCTGGATGGAACCCTGATCCGCTCGGATCTCCTGATCGAGTCGGCGCTGGCGCTGATCTCGCGCAACCCATTCACCATGTTTTCGATGCTGATGTGGCTGATGCGTGGCAAGGCGTTCCTCAAGCAGCAAATCGCCCGTCGCATCGAACTGGATCCATCCACGCTGCCCTACAACAGCGATGTGCTTGATTGGGTTCGTGCACAACAGAAGCTGCGCACGGTCATCCTCTGCACGGCCTCGGATCGCCGGATGGCCGAATCGGTCGCGCAACATATCGGCGGATTCAGCACCGTGCTTGCAAGCGATGGTGAACACAACCTCTCCGGCACAAACAAGGCTCAAGCCCTGATCGCGCTCTATGGCGATCGCGGCTTCGATTACGCCGGCAACGCCACGGTCGACCTTAAAGTGTGGCGCCATGCGCGTTCGGCGATCGTGGTGGAATCCGGCACCAGGCTGGCTTCGATAGCAGCCAAGGTAACCCGCGTAGATCGGACGTTCACGACGGCGCGTGCCTCGTTGAAGCTGTGGGCGAAGGCTTTGCGTTTGCACCAATGGATCAAGAACCTGCTGGTGTTTCTGCCATTGCTGGCGGCGCATCGCATATTGGACCCCGTGGCAGCGATCAGCTCGGCTCTTGCATTTCTCTGCTTCGGGCTGTGCGCCTCCAGCGTCTACCTGACCAACGACCTGCTCGACCTGAGCGCTGATCGCCTGCATCAACGCAAACGCAACCGGCCGTTTGCGGCGGGCACCCTGCCGCTGCTGGCGGGGCCAATCGCAGCGTTAGCGCTGCTGGTAGTCAGTTTTGTGCTGGCCTGGTTCATCGCACCATCATTCCTGGCCGTACTGTTCGGCTACTACGTGCTTACCACCGGCTATTCACTTCGCTTCAAGCGCATCGTGATGCTGGACGTGGTGGTCCTGGCCATGCTTTACACCACCCGCATCCTGGCTGGCGCGGCCGCGGTCAAAACCTTTCCATCGTTCTGGCTGCTGGCCTTCTCGATGTTCATCTTCCTCAGCCTGGCGATGATCAAGCGCTACACCGAACTTGCCGCCGCCCAGAAGCTCGGCAAGGTGACGGCGAGCGGTCGCGGCTACGACGTGGGCGACATCCCGTTGATCCAGTCGCTCGGCGGTTCCAGCGGCTACCTGGCGGTGCTGGTGCTGGCGCTCTATATCGACAGCACAGCCAGCCAGGCGCTTTACCGGCATCCACACTATTTGTGGCTGCTTTGCCCGCTGCTGCTTTACTGGATCAGCCGGGCCTGGGCAATCGCTCATCGCGGCATCATGCACGACGACCCGGTGGTCTTCGCGGTCAAGGACAAGGTAAGCCTCGTGCTGCTGGCCCTCGCGGCGATCATCGTCGTCGCCGCCGTTTGATGAACGCTGGCGGGCAATCCTGGGGGCGCTACCCGCGTGTCAGCCAGACCATGGTCGAGCTGACCGACCGCCATCGGCAGCTGCCTGCCATGGAAAGCTCGATGCTTCCCTACGGCAACGGCAGGAGCTATGGCGACAGCTGTCTCAATGGCGGCAACACGTTGCTGCGCACCCGGGCACTCGACCACTTCATCGCCTTCGACGCCGCTACCGGTAAACTCGAGTGCGAGGCAGGACTTTTGTTGTCCCAGATACTCGACCTGGTGGTGCCACAGGGCTGGTTCGTGCCGGTCACACCTGGCACCCGGTTCATCACCGTCGGAGGCGCCATCGCCAACGATGTGCATGGCAAGAACCATCATCGTGCAGGCAACTTTGGTCGGCACGTGCTGGAGCTAGAGCTGCTTCGCTCCGACGGCAGCCGACGCGTCTGCAGCCCTAACGAAAATGCCGAATGGTTTGGCGCCACCATCGGCGGACTTGGCTTGACTGGCCTGATTACGCGCGCCCGCCTGCAGCTGCGGCGCATCGCAGGCCCATGGATGAGCACGGAAGTGCATCGTTTCGAGAATCTGGCCGGGTTTTTCCGGCTCTCGCAGCAGTCTGATCGCGACTACGAATACACGGTGGCCTGGATCGACTGCCTCGCCACTGGCCAAAGCCTCGGTCGCGGTCTGTTTACCCGGGCCAATCACGCGCCAGCCCACCCCGACCGGCGGCCGATAGCGCCCGCAGGCCGCTTGCGGGTGCCGTTCACACCGCCACTGTCGCTGATCAACCGGCTCACCCTGCGCAGCTTCAATGCCTTGTACTACCACCGGCAGCGCGCGCCTGTGGTTCATACAACGATGCACTACCAGCCGCATTTCTATCCACTGGACGGCATCGGCGACTGGAACCGCATCTATGGCCCGCGCGGCTTCATGCAGTATCAGTGCGTGGTCCCGCCGGCCGATGCCGAGCGCCACGTCGCGCAGCTGCTCAAGCTCATTGCCGCATCGGGCAGCGGCTCCTTTCTGGCCGTGCTAAAGCAGTTTGGAAATCTGGCCTCGCCGGGCTTGCTGTCTTTTCCAAGGCCAGGTGCCACGCTGGCGCTGGACTTTCCGAATCAGGGCGCGCGTACACTGGCGCTGCTGGATCGTCTTGACGAGGTCGTCGCCACGGCAGGTGGCGCGGTCTACCCGGCCAAGGACGCGCGCATGTCAGGCGCACATTTCCGTCAATACTTCCCGGCCTGGGAATCTTTCCGCCCGTTTGTCGACCCACACTTCTCGTCCAGCTTCTGGCGACGGGTCATGGAGTAAACATGCTCAACGTACTTGTCATCGGCGCCACTTCAGCCATCGCGGAAGCCACCGCCCGGCGCTATGCCGCTCGGGGCGCAAGGCTTTTCCTGGTCGCGCGCGATAACGCGAGACTGACCGACATCGCCGCCGACCTGCGCGTTCGCGGCGCCATCGACGTCGGCCACGCGACGCTCGACGTCAACCGTCTCGACGCCCATGCCGAGGTGCTCAATCAGGCCTGGCAACTGCTGCAAAGCGTTGACGTGGTGCTGATCGCGCATGGCACCCTGCCCGACCAAGCCGCCTGCGAAAGCTCGGTGGAAACAGCGCTGGCGGAATTCGCCACCAATGGCACATCCACGATCGCCCTGATGACCGCTCTGGCACCGCGGCTTGAGGCACAAGGGCGCGGCACGCTGGCGGTAATTTCCTCCGTCGCCGGCGATCGTGGCCGACAAAGCAACTACTTGTACGGCGCCGCCAAGGCCGCCGTCAGCACGTTCGCCAGCGGGCTGCGCCAGCGACTGGCCAAGGTCGGGGTTAACGTCATCACGATCAAACCCGGTTTTGTCGACACGCCGATGACCCGCGATTTCCGCAAAGGCGCGTTGTGGGCCAAACCCGATGCGGTCGCTAACGGCATCGTGCATGCGGCTGATCGCGGTCGCAGCGTGGTCTATCTGCCCTGGTTCTGGTTGCCGATCATGCTGATCATCCGCCATATTCCCGAATTCATTTTCAAGCGCCTCAAGCTGTGACGACACCATGAGCAAGATAGACAAACATGCCAAGCTGGTCCTTACCGGCGCCGCTGGTCTGGTGGGACAGAACCTGATCGTGGAACTGGAGGCGCAGGGCTACACGCAGATCGTCGCGATCGACAAGCACGCCTACAATCTCGACATCCTCCGTCAACTTCATCCCAACGTCACCTCCATCCACGCCGACCTGGCCGAGGACGGCGACTGGACCGCTTGTTTCGCCAACGCGGCCTGCGTGGTGCAGCTGCATGCCCAGATCACTGGCAAGACGCCTGACCTGTTCGTGCGCAACAACCTGGATGCGACCCGACGCGTCCTCGAAGCAGTTCGCCATCACGCGGTGCCCTATCTGGTGCACATCAGTTCGTCGGTCGTGGTTTCGGTGGGCGACGACGAGTACACGCGAACCAAGCGGGCGCAGGAAGCGATGGTGGTGGAAAGCAGCATTCCGCATTGTGTGCTTCGCCCCACCTTGATGTTCGGCTGGTTCGACCCCAAGCACTTGGGCTGGCTGTCACGCTTCATGGCCAAGACGCCGGTATTTCCGATTCCGGGGGATGGCCGCTACATGCGCCAGCCTCTGTACGAAAGGGACTTCTGCCGCTGTATCGCCCACTGCATCGAAGCTCAACCCGATGGCGACATCTACGACGTAGTCGGCGACACCCGGATTGATTACGTGGACATTATCAAGACGATCAAACAGGCAAAAAACCTGCATACATTGATCGTGCATATTCCCTACGGACTGTTTCACCTGCTATTGCGGACCTACTCGATCTTCAGCGGCAAGCCACCGTTCACCGCCGACCAGCTCAAGGCGCTGACTGCTGGTGATGAATTCCACGGGGTGGATACCGAACAGGTATTTGGCGTGCGGCAAACACCTTTCGATGAAGCTATCCGCGAGAGCTATTGCGACCCGCGCTACTCCAGCATCGTCTTGCAACGCTGAAGTAAACGCGGTCAGCGACGAATAGCGAAGCAAGCAGCTGTCGAGTGAGCTTCATAACCTACGAACACGATGGAAAGCCGGACTGTGTGGCAGTCGTCGGGTAACACGAGAGCACAGGGAGATCGGCGTCATGGGGGAAACGAGGATACCGTCCGGCAAGTTATTTCTGAACCGGCCACTGGCACTTAAGCGATTGCTGTGGATCATCATCCCGATACTCTCAGGCCTGCTCGTGAGCATGGCGGGCTTCATGCTTGAGAGGCACGATGTAAAGACTATCGGCGGATGTCTCCCCGCATCAAGCAGCTACCTCAAGGGGGGAGACAAGCTGCAAGTTGGCGCCATCACCTATTGCACCAAGGGTGACGGTGACCGGATGTCGCTGTCGAGCGACTGGTTCCCGGCGGGCACCAGACGAATCGATCTCCGAACCGTCGGGTACGGGGCCGAGCACGGCCAGACGCTGAGTCTCGAAACAACGCAGGGACAGCACATCGACATCGCCATGCCGGGTTCGGGCGAACAATGGCTGGAGCAGACCATCGTCGTTCCATCGAAGATGATTCATCACCGGATTCGCCTTGTCGTAGCGGACAACTCCGATCAATTTCGCAGTTGGTCAGGGCTGTCGATTGTCAGCTATTCCTCGATACGGATCGACTTGCAGGTCGTCGCCCAGCTCATCTGGATCCTGACCTTGCTGCAGTTTTCCATCGTCGAGCTGTCGCTCATGCTTTCACGGCGAATGCCGAAAGACGAAGCGGTAATCGCAGCCTTGCTCGCATTGGGCATGGCCAGCTTTGTGACTTTCGGTACGTGTTATTGGCTCGGCAAAGCCGGCGCGTTCACCGGCGCCTTGCTGGGCCTGCTGTTGCTGGTGCATCTCATCCGAAGCATGCACGAGCGGGAGGAATCTCTGGCAGAAAGGTATCACTACTTCAACAGGGTTTTCGTTCCGCTATCAAGCTCAGTGCTGGTTCTGTGCCTGCTCTCGCTCTACCCGTTTCCACAGGATTGGGATACATGGCAATACGCTGCTGATCGTTGGCAGAGCTTGCCCATGGATATTTGGTTGCCGAAGTACTTCGCGGACCAGTTGTGGTCCGGGCTTGTCACGCACCCCATGATCGGAGATTGGCTTTCCAGCGACCGACCTCCGCTGCAGACAGGGTTCTACCTGATGTTGAAGCCTTTGGCCGCATCGAGTGGCGCGCTGTATCTGTTACCGGCCATGTGGCTGCAGGCAACCTGTATCGTCCCGATGTACTACATCCTTAGGTCATTCAAGGACCGAATAAATCCCGCGCCGATCGTCATGCTGATCACGATATCGTCGCTGTTTCTATACAACGGCAGTTTTGTATGGCCCAAGTTGATCGCGGGAACGTTTTGCGCCATCACCTACCTGGCGCTGTTCGGCACGCAGGACTGGCCTGTCGGCCGGATCGGCAAGGGCATTGCTGCGGGACTGGGAAGCGCGCTGGGCATGCTTTCGCACGGGGGGGCTGCCTTCGCCCTGTTCGGCATCTTTGCGATCTACCTGTTTGATTCTCACCGCGACAAGTGGCGAGTCATCGCCGTGGCGGGCATGACCGCATTCGTGGCCTACCTGCCTTGGATGCTGTACCAGAAGCTTGGTGACCCCCCAGGCACCCGCCTCATTGCGTGGCAACTCGCAGGCGTCCAGGAGGTAAGTACTCATGGCGTCGGCTGGATTTTTCGCCATGCCTACGCGCAGCTGACCCCCGCACAGTGGCTGCAAGGGCGCATAGCCAATCTGGCGATGATTTTCGATGGCAGCATGACGGACTTTTTTCGCGACTTCCTGGGCCTGTTCGGCGAACACTCGGACAAGGCACGTTTGAACATACTCGTGTACAGTTTTTCCCGAACCTTCTATTCGCAATGGTTCTTTTCCCCGGCGGTCGCACTGTGCCTGCTCGCCCTTGCGTGGCGGCGAATTGGCCCGGTTCGAGCCATGCTGGTGAAACCCTTCGCTGTGCTTGCGGCCGGCCTGGCGTTCTGGACTCTAGTGATGTTCACCCCTGGATCGACCATCATCCATCAGGGGGCCTATTTCCTTGATCTTCTGGGCCTGATCGTTGTGGGTGCGTTGACGTTCGCCGCCAGCACCCGTCTTTTCTATCTGCTTCTGGGCCTCAACGTATTCATCATGCTGGATGTTTTCGTGAGGGCCGACAGAGTCACAAACTCGGCGCTGCCGCCGCTGCCGATCAATTTGCAAAGTCAGTTCTGGATACCATCCTCTGAGCACACGTACATCGCCATGGTAGTTGCAGCCGTAGCAATGAATTTCCTTGTCATATGGCAGTCGTACTGTCGAAAAGAGCACGCCGCGTGCACCGCGCAAGACAGCCTGCCCCAGCCCGCTTGAATTCGAGATACCAACATGACCAACATTGAGAAAAAGACAGATCACTGCGTAGTGCTTGGCGCTGGCCCGATGGGGCTTATGGTCGCGATGGAACTGCTCAAGCGTGGCAAGTCCGTAGACATCTACGAACGTGATGATCGTATCGGCGGCATGTCAGCCAACTTCAATTTCGACGGCCTCGAAATCGAACGCTACTACCACTTCATCTGCAAGACTGACTTTGCGCTGTTCAAACTGCTGGAAGAACTCGGCCTGTCCGACAAACTCCACTGGACCGATACCAAGATGGGCTTCTACTACAACGGGAAGCTCTATCGTTGGGGCACGCCGTTCGCGCTGCTGGCGTTTGACGGGCTGGGTCTGATCGACAAGTTCCGCTATGGCCTGCACGCCATGTATGCCAAGGGCATCAAGGACTGGCGACCGTTTGACCGTATCACGGCTGTGGCCTGGATCAGGAAATGGGTCGGTGCCAAAACCTACAACGTGCTCTGGAAGAGCCTGTTTGAACTGAAGCTGTTTGAACACGCAGACACCATCTCCGCCGCCTGGATCGGGACGCGGATCAAGCGTGTCGCGCTTTCTCGCCGCAACCTCATGCAGGAATCGATGGGCTATCTGGACGGGGGTTCCGCCACACTGCTTGAGAAAATGCGGCAGTTCATCGTAGCCCGCGGCGGCCGTATCCATCTGAATTCCGGCATCGAGGAAGTCGTGGTTTCCGACCAGCGTGTCGTTGCGGTAAAGGTCGGCGGCAAGGAGCTGCCATGCGATACGGTGATCTCGACCGCGCCAATCCAGTACGTGCCCCGACTGGTTCCTGCGCTACCTGCCGCGTTCGTGGAGCGGATCAATGCGATCAAGAATATTCCCGTGGCGTGCGTCATCCTCAAACTGACGCAGCCGTTGTCCGAAAACTTCTGGATGAACATCAACGACGCCGGCATCGACATCCCCGGTCTGATCGAATATTCCAACCTCACGGGTCAGGATACGTCGATCGTCTACGCGCCGTTCTACATGCCCAAGACCCATCCCAAATGGAATTCGACCAACGCCGAGCTGATCGAGGAGGTCTTGACCTATCTCCCGCGTATCAACCCGCAGTTCACGCGCGAGTGGGTTTTGGCAACGCACTGCCATCGGTACGAGTTCGCCCAGACCATCTGTCCTACGGGGTTCTTTGACATGTTGCCGCCGATGACGACTCCTGTCGGTGGCCTGTTCATGGCAGATACCGGCTACTACTACCCCGAGGACCGCTCGATCAACGAGAGCGTCGCAGTGGCAACGACGCTGGCTGAAGCCGCACTCGCATGAGCAGGACCACTGCCCCCGAGCTCATCCCGCCCCATGGCGACACCAGCGGAGAAAAGCCTGGTATTGGAAATCGGCAGTTCCTGCTGTTTCTCATCACCGGTGGCTTGGCCGCCTTGGTAAATTTTTTTTCCAGAATCGCGTTCAGTCACTGGATGTCCTACACCCCGGCGATCATCCTGGCCTATGGCTGCGGCATGGTCACGGCCTTCGCACTCAATCGCCTTTTCGTCTTTCGTCATTCGATCAATCGGCTGCACCACCAGATGCTCTGGTTCACCGTGGTCAACCTGTTTGCCGTGGCACAGACCATTCTGGTCAGTCTGCTGCTTGCCGAGTACGTGTTCCCGCGCATGGCTATGACCTGGCATGCGGAATCGGTCGCACATGCCGTCGGCGTGCTGGTGCCTGTCGCGACCAGTTTTCTTGGCCACAAGCACCTGACATTTCGGACGCGGTAATGCAGATGACAGTACCAGCGCCGCGGGCTTCGCGCCTGATCTTGCCATCCATGACGTTGCTGTTGTTTGTCTCCGTCGTAGTCGTGCATTCGATCTACGTCTCACTGTTTGCAAGCAACTACCCGTTCTGGGACCAGTGGGACCAGCTTCGCGCCGAACTGATCCCATGGTGGGGAGGGCATAGTCAGTTCTCACATCTGTTCGCACCTCATAACGAGCATCGAATTTTCTTCACCCGCGCATGGAGCATGCTGCTGCTCTGGACGAATCACGGTCACTGGAGCAATTTGGTCGAAGCCTATGCGAATACTCTCGTATGGTCTGGTGTGCTCTCCGTTTTTTTTCTCTTCGCGGCACAGGACATCAAAACATCCTCAATGCGGATGGTGCTGGCGGCATGCATTGTTTGCATAGGCTGCCTCCCCTTCGACTGGGAAAATACGCTGGTTGGCTTTCAAAGCCAGTTCTATTTCATGGTGGGTGCAGCAATACTGCTGACGGCGTGCGCTGCCTATCTCAGTGACACGCTGCTCCGCCAGGTACTCCTGCTGGTGCTCGGCGTCGTCTCCCTGTTCACAATGGCTTCCGGGTTATTGGCGCCACTGGCCGGTGTGGCGGTGCTGGGCATTCGCGGACTGCATGCACGACGGTGGTCGCCACGAACCTTGCTCACCGTCGGCGGACTTTTTGCGACGGCCCTGGCGGGATTGATCATCATCCCCCATGTTGCTGGGGACATTTCCCTGCAGGCGAGTGGGATCGTCGAGCATGCACAAGGCATGCTTGTGGTTCTGATGTGGCCACTGGAGACTAACGACGTCGCAACACTTGCGTTCATACCCCTGCTCTGGTTACCTGCTCTTCTTGGCCTGGCGAGGATATTTTTTGGGAAAAAGAGCACCCGAAGCCAACTCTTCCTGGTTGGTATCGCGGGCTGGGTCCTGGTGCAGGGATTTGCCATTGTCCATGCGCGCGGCCATGACCTGATTGCCATTCCTTCCCGTTACACCGACATAGTGGTCATGGGTGTCCTCGCCAACTTCACCTTGGCAATTCTCTGGGCCAGTGCGCGCGAAGAGTCGAGAGGGCTTCGCACGATGTCCGCAGCATGGCTGTTGCTGATGCTGCCGCTGATGATCAAGATCGTGATCCATCGCACCCCCGGTGACGTTTCGGGTATGGCTGGACGTGGCACTTACTCCGAGATCGAAACACTCAACGTTTCGGGATTCATGGCGACTGGGGATGAGAGCTATCTCGAACATCCCGGCCTGGAGATTCCTTACCCGTCCGCGAGCGCTCTGAAGCGCTATATGCTCGACCCCGGCATGCGCAGCATGATTTCGCCCGCGTCTGACGCGGGTCTGACGCGGCGGGCCGAGGCACTACGTAGCCGCGAACGACTCCTTGCAGAAAAACTGGGCGTAAGCCATCCCCCCGCGCGGTTCCAGCCGCTGGGCTCTCTGCCCATCTTGCAGGAAGAAGACAAGGCACCGGCTACGTGTACGGTCGACATGCTAAACGGGAACAAACCAGCCGCCATCGTCGTCATGCACCCTAGTGACCTTTTCAGTATTCAGGGATGGATCGTGTGGCCGAAGGGCGTCAGCTCGAGCGATGAAGCCGTGTTGATGCTCTCTGATCGGGCTCACTACCGGGTCGATCTGGATATGGCTGCCAATCGCCCGGACGTGGTGAAGGCATTGAAAGCCTCTCCCTCTCTTACCCGAGGATTTTCAGTCACTGCCCCGCTGGGCCAGATACCGTCAGGCAGTTACAGCATCGCCGTTGCCAAAGCGATGCCTGCTGGTATCACCATTTATTGCAACCTGCCGGTTACGTTATCCATCGGTCCCCGAGGCCGTCCGCTTCGACAGCCAAGCCAAGCCTTGCAGGTGTCGCCCTAGCGCTGATCGTGCTGTCCACTGTGTGGTGGTTGACACGTTTGCCGTCTGGTCGGTTCCTTTTTATAGGTCGTTGCAGACCGATTATGTCTAGGTTTTTTAGGACCATGCCGCGGCCCGTGTTTGCCATGACTCTACCCTCTGCCGCCCTATACGTCATGATGCTTGAATGCATCCGTCTCGCATTGGTGATCGTCGGTGCGTGTGCGACCATGTTTTGGTTGAATCACATTAGGGACGGACGGTAAGCCCCATGCTCGGAAAATTGAAAGTATCAGCGCAGTGGGCGCTCCTCCTGCTGGGCACCTTTGCTGCGCTCGCTTGGCGCAGGCCAGATCAGCTACTCCACCCCTACGTCTGGTTTGAAGAGGGAACAGTGACACTGGTGGACTATATCCACCACGGCTGGCTTTCTTTCTTCTACCCGGTGGCCGGCTATCTGGTGCTGCCTTCCAAGGCGATATTTTTGGTTGCCGCCTCGCTGTCGATGCGTCATCTACCAAACATCGAGTATTGGCTGACAGTCCTTTTCACTTTCGGCGTAGTTGCCTGCATCGCCAAGGCGCCAACAGTGCTGCGGTGGCGGTATGCCTGTGCGATGACCGTATTGCTTCTGCCACTCAACCCAGAGGTGTACGCCGTCTCCGAATATGCATTTTGGTGGGGGACGATCCTCGCTTTTCTTGTACTGCTCTGGAATCCTAAGGATGAGGGCAACCTACGCGAACGCTTGTCACTCCTTGTCATCGGCGGCCTTTCCTCGCCCATGATCATCCCCATTGCCGCCGTGATGGCCGCGCGGGCGGCGATACAGCGCAATAGGGTAGACGTGCTGCTTGCCGTGGCTTCGGTAGCTGCAGCAGGCGTGCAGTTCTGGATCATGCATGAAACGGCCGCACACAGCACAATCCCAGATCTCCTACCATTTTCCATGGTGCGGAAGTTTTTCGGATATTTCGTTGTCCAAGGTCCGATGGCGACCGATGATGTTCTGCTGACTTGCGGCGTATTGATTCTTGTGATGCTTACCCTATTCACCATTCGACGCTGGCGCGATCCAGGGATATGGCTGTTGCTCGCCTGTCTCGGTATGTCCATTGTGGCTTCGGTTTCACGGGCGCCAGTGGCAGCAATCCATCCCCTTCTGGCAGGCCCGCGTTATTTCTTTTACCCGTTCATCTTCGTTGCCTGGTTACTCATCCAAATGGCTGCCGAAACAGGTCGCCCCGAACGATGGCTTGCTATGGTTGCCTTGTCCTGTGCGCTAATTATTTCCTTGGTCTACGGCCAGCGAAGGAACGACCGCATGGACTGGTCGGCCAATCTTCGCGCCTGTGCGGCAAGCGAGACTTACGCGATGCCCATTCAGTTCGATGGAGACAAGACCCATCCCTGGCATGTGACGCTCAAAGGTAGCGATTGCAGGCGGCTCTTAAAGTCACCTCAATGACCCACGGCCGTACCCGGTCGGGACGGTTGCGCAGCTGGCTTCAATCACATCGCCTTGAATGCTGCAGGAAAAGGGGCGCTTGCAGTTCTCCGCATTCCACTGACCCGTGCTGATCGCCACTCCGACTGCGTTGGTATTTGCCGCACTTGACCACTCCCGAAGAGTGCGGCCTGAATCGCCTGGAAGTCGCGCCGTAGCGGAAGCCAGAGTGTCAGGGCGGATTCGACGACGAAGTACTTTACGGTTGAACGCAGTGTCGAAAAATTTGCCGATGCCCAGGAGACTGACAGCTTTCAGGGTCATTGGTTGAGCTTCTCTTCGACAACATGGATATCGACATCAGAGCAAGCGTTCGGATCACAGCGTCCGGACAGGTGTTGGGAGATCAAACCGTTGGTATTTCCGCTTGTTCCACGCTGTCAGGATGCATAGGGTTAGGCGAAACAGCTCTTAGCACGCTGGTAAGCGTCCGCTCGCCACATGTTGCGCGGCAGCTGGGGCTCAGCGTAAGGGGTAGTACCCGTTCACCGGCAAGAGGCTTTCGATGTCCCGATCCTTGGTCGTGGGCAGCCGGGTGAGCACGTCGGTGAGCCAGGCATGGGGTTCGATGCCGTTGGCCCTGGCGGTGGCGAAGAGGCTCATGATGGCTGCGGCGCGTTTGCCAGCGGTTTCGGAGCCGGCGAACAGCCAGTTCTTTCGACCGATGGCGATGGGCCGGATGGCGTTCTCGATCGGATTGTTATCGATCGGGTAGCGACCATCGTCGGCGACGCGGGCCAGCGCGTTCCAGCGCTTCAGGGTGTAGTTCACCGCCTTGTCCAGACCGGTGTTGCCCAACACCTTGGGCTGCAGGTCGTCGAGCCAGCACTTGAGTGCGTCGAGTTTGGGCACGAGCCGGCGCTGCCGCTCACGGCCACGTGCCTGCGGCTCGAGTTCGCG
>JBBQQL010000013.1:0-40015 GCA_038215995.1 Lysobacterales bacterium | reverse complement strand
ATACCGGCACGGTCAGCGCCACCAGCGACCAGAATCGCCGCGTCATGGCGAGCAGCTCGCCGCCATCATCTTCGTCGGCGCTGGGCAGCATCGGCTCCAGCGCCATGCCGCACTTGGGGCACGCACCGGGGCCGACCTGCTCCACTTCGGGATGCATCGGGCAGGTGTAGATCGTGCCGGCCGGCGCTGGCGCTGGCGCCGCCTTGCCCTCCATGTATGCCTGCGGATCGGCGATGAATTTTTCGCGGCAGCGCGCCGAACAGAAATACCAGGTCTGGCCGACCACCTCGGCCTGATGTTTGGCCGTCTGCGGGTTCACCTTCATGCCGCAGACCGGATCGATCGCCATGCTTGCCGCGGAGGATTCATGGCCAGCGCAGCAGGATTTTTGCGTGCTCATGCCGGGCTCTCCTCTTCGTTAAGGGCACGCAGGATCGGGCACTGTTCGGGGACACCATGCCCCGGGCACGACTCCACCAATTGCGCCAGCCCGTCGCGCACGCGCTGCAAGTCGACGATGCGCTGCTCAATCGCCAGCAGCCGCTCCTGCGCTCGCTGCTTCACCGCCTTCACTCCAAGCCGGCGATCTGTCGACAGGGCCAGCAATTCCCGAATTTCCTCCAGCGTGAAACCCAGATGCTTGGCGCGACGGATGAAACGCAACTGCGCGATCGTGCCCTCGCCATAACTGCGGTAGCCCGAGGCTCGCCGCACTGGCTCGGGCAACAGGCCCTCGCGTTCGTAAAACCGGATCGTGTCGATCGCCACACCGACGCGCTTGGCGACGGCACCGATGGTCAATGAGCTATTGGTCGTGTTCATGTCGCCATTCTAGACCCTTGATACAGGTCCAGAGTCAAGAGGCACTCGCAAACACCGTGCGATCAGGGGGCGTTGGCAGCCTTGTCCTGATCAGCCCGCATGTTCACCCGCACCACTTGAAAGGCCAGCATGCCCTGATCGCGCTCGAGCAGCGCCTGTCGGTCGACCGGATAGTCCGCGCCCTGGCTCACGCTGAAGCCGGCCTGTTGCAACGTGGCCGCGACGGTGGCCGCGCGGCGGCGCGCCAATTCGAGATTGTTGAAGCGGCGTGCCTCGCGCGGCGTACTGGCGTAACCGGTAACCTGAACGCGGGTGGCCTGCCAACGCGTCAGCGCCCAACGAATCACTTCCAGCGTCTGCTCGGCGGCCGCGTCCGGGCTCGCCTTGCCCAGATCAAAGCGGATCGCCGGCAAGGCCGTGGGTGCGGGAACCACCTCGATATCGACGCCGGGGAAGCGCTGACGCAGGCGTGCCTCGGCAGCGAATGACGCCGCCAGCGTGATGCCCTGCGAACTGGTGCCATAGACCATGACGTGCTTGCCGGTCTTGTCGACAGCAATATTGCGCACCGGTATCGCTACCGCACGCTCGAGCTCGGCATGAAGATCGTCGGACGCCTCATCGCGAGCCAGCCGGCGCTGAATGGCCTGCAACGCGTCCACAGTCACGGTCTGCACCGGCCGGCCCGGTGCCGGCATGTCATGACCCACCACCAGCTGATCGATGGTGAGGCGAAACGGTCGCGCCAGCTTGGCCTTCAGCGCACGCTCCAGATCGGGTTTGGCGTGAGGCGACCATTTCTGCACCAGGGCCACGGCGCCGATATCGACACCGCCGACGCCGTCCTGTCGCACACGCAGTGTGTCCACGCGCAACAGACTGCTGCCGAAGTAGCCGTTCAGGGTGGTGCGCACCTGCTGCGCGAGCCACGATTCCAGCGCGATCTGGCGCAAGGCGAAGGCCAGCGGCACCGAAATCACCGCAAACGTGGCGATCACCAGGATCGACTGCAGCCAGGTACTCGTTGGACTGTTGCGTGCACCGAAGCCGTACCAGCGCGCCACCAGGGTGGTGCACAGCGCGATCGCCAGCAAGTTGGTCATGAACAGGAACGCCGCACCACCGGCAATGCTGAAATCGCCCAGCGCCAGGCCATAGCCCACCACCGCCAAGGGCGGCATCAAGGCGGTGGCGATCGCGACGCCGACCAGCGCCTCGCCCTTGCGCTTGATCGTGGTGTAGGCGCCGGCCACGCCGGAGAAAATGGCGACCATAAGGTCAAACAGATTGGGCCGGGTGCGCGCCAGGATTTCCGGCGTGGCCTCGTGCAATGGCGACAGGTAGGTGATCAGGGCGGAGATCGCCAGCGCCAGCGCGGTGCCCACGGCGAGCGCGAGCAGCGAGCGCCGCATCGAATACAGGTCGACGATGCATAGCGAAAAGCCCAGCCCCATGATCGGCCCCATCAAGGGCGAGATGAGCATGGCGCCGATGATCACCGCGGGTGAGGACTGCAGCAGCCCCAGCGTGGCTATCGCGCAGGAAACGGTCACCATGAACAGATAGCGCCGGGACAGACACGCCTCCGGCGTGACCGCCGCCACCACCTCGGCGTGATCGACCTGGCCCACGATCTGGATGCGGTACCAGCGTATCGCGCGTATCGCCAGTTGCCGCAGCGGCAGTGGCCAAACCTGTGTCATGGGAGGAGATCCTGGGTAAGCGAGGGCAACTTGTCACAACACCGATAGCGCAGCAACTGGTTCATCAGGGTGGCGTCGGATCACAGGAAACTCGCATAGGCCTCCAGCGGCAGTCGTTCGATTGCCGGCACGCGGCAACCCTCAGCGGGATGACCGACCACCAGCAACAGGAAAGGCATCTCATTGCGCCCGCGCCCGAGCACCTCGTTCAGAAAACCCATCGGGCTGGGCGTATGCGTCAGCGTCGCCAGGCCGGCGCGATGCAGGGCGGCAATCAGCAGGCCGGTGGCAATGCCGACCGATTCCTGCGGGTAATAGCGCTTGTGCTTGTTGCCGTCGGCATCCAGGCCGAAGCGCTCGTAGAACACCGCGATCAGCCACGGCGCGACTTCCAGAAAGGGCTTTTCCGCATCGGTACCCAGCGGAGCCAGCGCCTGCAGCCACTCGTCCGGTGCGCGCCGCTCATAGAACTCGCGCTCCTCCGCCTCGGCCCCTTCGCGAATGCGTCGCTTGAGCTGCGCATCGGACACCGCCACGAAACGCCACGGTTGCTGGTTGGCACCGCTCGGCGCGGTACCGGCCGCACGCAAACATTGCTCGATCAACTCGCGTGGCACCGGCGTAGCGGCGAAATCCCGCACCGTACGACGCCGCGAGAGTTCCTGTGCCAGCGCGGTCGCCGCGGCGATCCGCTCGGCATCGGTCATCGGCTCTCGCGGCGGCAACGGCACGGCGGCATGTTCGGACATCGGTCCACTCGATCGATTCAGTCGGGAAAGCGCCATCCTAGCGCTGGTGCCAACCCGCCGCGACGCCGTTCGCTCACGAGTCAGGCCAGCGGCGTAAACCCGTCCGCGCTCCAGCCCTCGCTGCCCACACCGTGGTGGACGAAGAACAGGCCATGTGGATCGTACTTGCGCTTCGCTGCCAGCAGGCGCGGATAGTTGTCGCCCCAGAACGAGCGCTGCCAGTCGCGCTCGAAGTAGTCGCTTTCGGAGACATAGGAGCCGGCCTGAGGGGCCACATGGCGCAAGGCCTCCATCGCCCGGTCGACGCCCGCCGCCTCGCGGCGTGCCTTGGCCAGATCCGGGCCGGGGCCGGGCATGCCCGGAAACGCGGGCGGGCCATCACTGCCGCACATGGCCAGCGCAAACGCCTCGACCATGCCGGGATGGGTGGCCGTGTCACGCGCCGCGGCAATCGCCTCGGCGCGTGCGCCGGCCAACGCCTTGTTGAAATGCAGCGCAAACTCCCACTGGCGCGAGGCGGCAAACATCGCATCCACCAGCCCGGGCCGGGCCGCCTCCTCGAGCAAGCTGGCCGGCAACCACGCCGAACCGTAGGCGTGGATGAACCAGCCCACCTGACGCTGATCACCCGCCCACAGCATGTGACTGCGCGGCGCACCCGGTCGATTGTCTTCGACGATGTATTGCGGCGCATGCACACGGAAAAAATCCGCATCCCAGAAGTGCCGCGCCGGCAAGCCGACGACCTTGACGTCGCTGGTAAAGCGATACTCGCTGCGTGCCCGTACCCAGTCCAGCAACGGCGCCCAGACCCGCTCCGCCTGTGCCTGCTCCAGGCCCTGGAACACCATCGAGATGCGCAGGCGATTGTCGGCGCTGAACACCATTTGCTCACCCCAGTGCGGGTTGAACAGGTCGCTGCGATAAAAGGCCATCACCCGCTCGATCAGCGCCCGAAAGGCGGTATCTGACGCCGCGGCGATGCCGCCGAACACGGCACCAAAGGTTTCCGGCAGTTCATGCGTGCGCAGGGTCAGACGGGTCACCACGCCCAGGCTGCCTCCGCCGCCGCCCTTCAACCCCCAGAACAGTTCGGGGTGGCTGCAGGCATTGGCGATGCGTACCTCGCCGTCGGCGGTCACCACCTCAGCCTCGATCAGGTTCGCCGCCGCCGTGCCGTAGTTTTTCGAGAAGCTGCCGAAGCCACCGCTCTGCACCAGTCCGGCCACGCCCACGGTAGTGCAGCCACCGCCCTGCACGTAGCGACCGGCGCCGGTGGTCACCGCGCTGTAGGCATCGATCCACAGCGCGCCAGCACCGAGGCTCACCGCCGGCTGCGCCGCCTGACTGTGGCCGCAGCCCTGCCCGACGAAGGCATCATGCAAGCTTGCCGTGTTCATGCGTCGCGTCCACACCAACAGTGAGTCAGGCGCGTCCGAGGTGCCCTGATAACTGTGACCACCGCCCTTCACCACCACCCGCAGATGATGCTCACGCGCGAAGTTGACTGCCGCCACCACATCCGCCGTGCTTTCAGCCGCCACGGCATAGGCGCTGGGCAGCGAGGTCCAGGCGTCGGCCCAGCCGCTGGTCTGGGTCAACGCCGGCTGGTCGCCCAGGTAAAACGGATTGCCCAGTTGCTCGAGCGCCTCACTGCATGCCGTATGGCGAGGTGACGCCGTGCAACGGGCAAACGGCGATTCCAGCTTCAGCAGCCGACCACCCACCGCATGCCTGAGCCGATCCCACTGCGCCAGCGAAGGCCAGCCTGCGGCGCCGGGCCGGACACGCGGGCGGAAGGTGGCGGCGGACATCTTCCCGGCCCATGCCGCGGCCAGACCATCACCGGCAAACACCAGCGGCAACAAGGGCAAACCCAATGCCACCTTGAGCACATCGCGTCGTTTCATCACCTGTCCTCTACTGGCAACCCGCCAGTTGTGGGGCCAAGGATTGGCTGCGCGCCACGCTGAGGCAAGCCTGCAATGACCGGCCGAGCTGGCGCAGGGACGAATAGTGGCAAGCAGGGACGAATGGTGGGACGTACTCGTGCCCCCCGACCCGGGGAAGGACTGAACGATCCTGCCCCGGGTCGCTACACTCGCGCAAAGCCGGCGCACACCGGCAGCACACCGCAGGGGGAAGCCAATGAACATTCCAGGATTGCGCCGTGGTCACCGGATCACCGCGCGCTGGGCACTCGCCGCCGCGCTGGCGATCGGCCTGACCGGCCCGCTGCAGGCGAGCACGACCGATCAGGCACGCTGGCAGCGCGAGGCCCAGGCCGTCACCATCACCCGCGACGACTGGGGTATTGCCCACGTGCACGGCAAAACCGACGCCGACGCCGTGTTCGGCATGTCCTATGCGCAGGCCGAGGATGACTTCAACCGGGTCGAGACCAACTATCTGGTCTCGCTGGGCCGGCTGGCCGAAGCGCGTGGCGAGGGTGACAGCGCCGTGTGGCAGGACCTGCGCCAGCAGTTGTTCATCGACCCGGTCGAGCTGAAGAAGCTGTACACGCAAAGCCCGTCCTGGTTGCGCCGCTTGATGGACGGCTGGGCGGACGGACTCAATTATTACCTGGCGACCCATCCGGACGTGCACCCGCGCGTGATCACCCACTTCGAGCCATGGATGGCGCTGAGTTTCAGCGAGGGCAGCATCGGCGGCGACATCGAGCGCGTCTCGCTCGCCGATCTGCAGGCGTTTTACGACAAGAGCGGCGAACGCCCGCTGGCCCAGGTGATCGACCCGGCCAGTTGGGCCGAGCCGACCGGCTCCAATGGCATCGCCATCGCGCCGAAGCTCACTGCCGATGGCCACGCGCTGCTGCTGATCAACCCGCATACCTCGTTCTTCTTCCGCTCGGAATTGCAGATGTCCAGCGATGAAGGCCTGGATGCCTACGGCGCGGTGACCTGGGGCCAGTTCTTCGTCTACCAGGGCTTCAACCAGCACGTGGGCTGGATGCACACCTCGACCGGCGTGGACGCCGTGGACGAATTCGCCGAGACCATCGTGCAGCAGGATGGCAAGCTGTTTTACCGCTACGGCAAGGCACTGCGTCCGGTCACCTCACGCCGGATCACCCTGTCGTACCACAACAAGGATGGCGCGCTGGCGCAGCGCACGTTCACCGCGTACTTCACCCACCACGGCCCGATCGTGCGGGCCGCCAACGGCAAGTGGATCGCCGAGGCGTTGATGAACACGCCGATTCCCGCGCTGGAACAGAGCTGGCTGCGCACCAGGACCAGCGACTACGCCAGCTACATGAAGGTAGCCGAGCTCAAGGCCAACTCGTCAAACAACACCTTGTTCGCCGACGACAAGGGCGAGATCGCTTTCCTGATGCCGCAGTTCGTTCCGAAGCGCGACAACCGGTTTGATTACACCAAGCCCGTCGACGGCAGCGACCCGTCCACCGACTGGCACGGACTGACCCCGCTGGACCAGTTGCCGCAGGTGGTCAATCCGCCCAATGGTTGGGCCTTCAACACCAACGACTGGCCGTACTCGGCCGCCGGCCCCTATAGCCCGAAGCAGGCAGACTACCCGCGCTACATGGATACCTTCGGCGAAAATCCGCGCGGCCTGCATGCCACCCGCCTGCTCACCGGGGCGAAGGATTTCAGCCTGCCCTCACTGATCAGCGCCGCGTTCGATTCGTACCTGCCCGCGTTCGCGCGACAGATTCCGAACCTGGTGGCCGACTACGATGCCCTGCCCGCCAACGATCCGCTGCGCCCGAAGCTGGCCGGCCAGATCGCCATGCTGCGCCACTGGAACTATCGCTGGGGCATCGCCTCGATGCCGACCTCGCTGGCGGTGTACTGGGGCGACACGCTGTGGGATGAAGTGAGCAAGGCGGACACCGCCGAAGGCCTGTCGATCTACAACTACATGGCCGAAAAGGCCGGCCCGGCAGCGCGCCTGAACGCGCTGGTCGAAGCCTCCGACCGGCTGCAAAAGGACTTCGGCAGCTGGGGCGTGCCCTGGGGCGAGATCAACCGCTTCCAGCGCCTCAATGGTGATATCCAGCAACCGTTCAACGACAGCAAGCCGAGCATCCCGGTGCCATTCACCTCCTCGCGCTGGGGCTCGCTGGCCTCGTTCGGCGCGCATCGATGGCCCGGCACCAGCCGCTATTACGGCACCAGCGGCAACAGCTTCGTCGCCGTGGTCGAGTTCGGTCCAAGGGTGCGCGCACGCGCGATTACGGCCGGCGGCGAGAGCGGCCATCCCGACTCGCGACACTTCAACGACGAGGCCGAGCGCTACACCACCGGCAACCTGCGCGAGGTGTATTTCCGGGCCGACCAGCTCAAGGGCCATACCGAGCGTGTCTACCATCCTGGCACCTGAGCAGGCCGGCTTTGGCAAGACACTCTCGCCTTCCGGCCCTGTCACAAGCTCCACCTTCCGGATGGATGCGAACTCACCCGCGCGCGCAGTCCTGCGCGCCTGCTGCGTGGTAGATTTGGCCCACGCTTGCAACCTTGGCTGTTGATGGAACACCCTCGATCACCGCTGACGACCGACTGGCAGTCTCCCGTGCGCATTGCCATCACCCTGGTCGCTTACCTGGCGCTGACCGTGGCGATGATCTGGTGGTCGAATCACGCCTCCCATCTGGTCGAAGTGTGGTTCGCCAACGCCCTGCTGGTCGCCCTGCTTTTGCGCCGTTCGCTGCGCTCGGTGCCCTTGATCCTGGCCCTGACCCTGATTGGATCGACCTCGGCCAACGTGTTTATGCAGATGCACTGGCTGCCTGCCCTGGGAGTCGGTGTGGCCAACATGGCCGAAGTGGCCGCAGCCATCGCCTGCACACGCCTGCCGGGGCTGCGCCTGCGGCCAGGCAAGGTGAACGAGCGTTACTTCCTCAACGCGATGATTGCCCTGATCGTGCTGGTTCCCGCCGTCGGAGCGCTGGTCGGCGCCACCGTGCTCGTCATCGAGTTCCAGTCCGACTGGGCCCGCACGTTCTTCAAGTGGTGGGTCGGCGATGCCATGGGCCTGCTGATCCTGCTGCCACCGCTGCTGGCTTACAACCGTCGTCAACTGCAATCCCTTTTTGTCGGCGCACATGCCTGGTCGTTCTGGAGCACGTTACTGCTGTCCGTGTCGGTCACGATGATGTCGACAGTCATTTTCGAGAGCCCCTTCATCGTGCTGTCGATCCCGCTGCTCGTCGCAGCCTATCGACTCGGCGTTTTCGGCACGGCGCTTGCCTGTACCACGAATATCATCACCATCTTCGCCATGGTGGCGGCCCAGAACCAGCCGTGGGGGCTTCCTTTGCACGGCCTCGATCAGATCGACGCCAAGGGCATCGCGTTCTACGCGGCGATGACCGTGGTCGGCCCGCTGCTGATCAGCATCGTGATCGCCCAACGCAAGCGAATGGGTCGCGAGGTCGAGGAGATCTCAAGCCAGCTACGCATCGTTACCGACAATGTTCCCGCCCTTATCGGCCAGCTTGATGCCGAGCAACGCTACCGCTTCGTCAACAGGAAGTACCTGGAGCTGTTCAACAAGTCGCCGGCCGAAATCATCGGCCACACACCTGTTGAAGCGTTCGGTGAGGACTTTGGCGGGCAGATCGGACGGCATATGGACAAGGTGCTGCAGGGGGCGGCGCAGCACTACGCGGTTACCACACCGCTGGGCAAACGACTGGAGGTCAACCTCGAACCACAGCGTGACCAGGACAACGCCATCATCGGCCTGTTTGTGCTGGCGCAGGACGTCAGCGACAGGGTGGAGCTCGAGTCGCGCCTGCAGGAGATCACCGACAACGTCCCGGCCCTGATTGCCTATCTCGACGACCAACTGATCTATCGCTTCGCCAATGAGCGTTATGTGGAACTCTGGGGCGGACCGTCGACTGAACTGATCGGCAGGTCATCGGTAGAGATCGCCGGCGAGCGCTATGCCGCCATCATCCAGCCTCGTCAGCTGGCCTGCCTCGAGGGCAAACACGTCGAGCAGGAGCTGCACCTGGACGATGGGCGCGTCATCGACATGACCTACGTGCCGCACCTGCTCGACGGGAAAGTGCGCGGCATCTACACGCTGGGCATCGACATCACCGCGCGCAAGGATGCCGAGGCCATGCTGTTCGAGGCGATGGACAAGTCGCAGATGATGCTCGACTCGATCGGCGATGCCGTGATCGCCTGCGACACCAGGTTGCGCGTGACCATGATGAATCCGATCGCCGCCGAGATGACCGGCTGGAGCGAGCATGAGGCACTTGGCCAGCCGTTTGCCGACGTAGTCCGCCTGATCGACCTGGAGACCGGTGATGCCGCGATCAATCCGCTGGAAATCGCCATCACCGAGGATCGCGCCGTCTCGCTGCAGGTGAACAGCAAGCTGGCTCGCCGCGATGGCAGCGAGACCTCCATTGAAGACTCCGCTGCCCCCATCCACAACCGCGACGGCAAGGTCATCGGCGGCATCCTGGTGCTGCATGACGTCAGCGAAGCGCGCCAGATGGCGCTGAAGATGTCGCATCTGGCCCAGCACGACCACCTCACCGACCTGCCCAATCGCGTGCTGCTTCATGACCGCCTGTCGCTGGCGCTGGCCAGCCTGCGCGACAATGATCGTGGCGCCCTGCTGTTCATCGACCTGGATCATTTCAAGCACATCAACGACTCGCTTGGCCACCCCGCTGGCGACCACGTGTTGAAGGAAGTCGCCCGTCGACTGCGCGAGGTGATTCGCCCCGACGATACCGTCAGTCGCCAGGGCGGCGATGAATTCGTGATACTGCTGAACCGGATTCGCTACCAACGTGATGCGGCTCGCGTTGCCGAGAAGATCATTACCGCCATCGAACAGGTCATTTTGTTCGACAAGCGCGAACTGCACATTTCCGCGAGCATCGGCATCGCCATTTTTCCGGACGATTCGCGCGACGCGAAAACCCTGATGAAACAGGCAGACACTGCCCTCTACCATGCCAAACAGAGCGGGCGCGGCGTCTTCAGCTACTTCACCCAGCGCATGAGCGAACGGGCGGAGCAGCGCCTGGCACTGGAGCATGCCCTGCGCCGCGGCTTGCAGGACGACGAACTGTTCCTGCTCTATCAGCCGAAGTTCGATTTCCCTTCGCGCAAGCTGATCGGCGCCGAGGCGCTGGTCCGCTGGCGCCAGCCGGATGGCAGCGTGGTAGCGCCTGATCAGTTCATCCCGCTGGCCGAGGAGACCGGTCTGATCACCCAGGTCGATGCCTGGGTGATGCAGCAGGCCTGCCGTCAGATCCGCGCATGGCAAGACGCCGGCCGCGAGGTCGTGCCGATCTCGGTCAATGTCTCGCTGGCACGACTGGATGTCGATCGCCTGCCGCAAAGTATCCGCACGACCCTGGACTCCACCGGCATCTCGCCGGGCCTGGTGCAGGTCGAATTCACCGAGAGCCAGATGTTTGCCCAACAGGACCAGGCACGCGTTCTGCTGGCCCGGCTGAAGGAGCTGGGTGTCGGGCTGGCAGTGGACGATTTCGGCACCGGCTACTCCAGCCTGAACTATCTGGCCCAGTACGAATTCGACGTGCTCAAGATCGATCGCACCTTCGTCAGCGAGCTGCCCAGCAACCGCAAGCATCAGGCGATCGTGCAGGCGATCATCGGCATGGCCCACGCGCTGGGCTATCAACTGATTGCCGAGGGCGTGGAAACGCTGGAAGAAGCCAACACCCTGCTCGAATACGGCTGCCACCAGATGCAGGGCTACCATTTCAGCTACCCGCTGCAGGCCGAGGCCTGCGCGAACCTGATGGGGATGACCGCGCAGGTTGAACCATGATGCCCTGAGCTGCCATGAGCGCACCAACATATGGTCGCGCGGGCCAGATGCGCATATGACAAGTCGATGGTCGCGGGTTAGCCTCGACCTTCGCATTCAACGAGGATGAACGCATGCCGCACTCAAGGACGATCGCCACTTCCACCCTGCTTGCAGGCCTTTTGGCCGCCGCGTTTGCCCGCGGCGCAACACCGCTCGCCCCCGCCAACGCCTCGTCGACGCGCTCCGCCGAGCAAGCGGCGTGGCGGACAAACGCCATCGAAAAACTTGCCGCCAGCAAACATGCCGATGCCCTCGTTACGGCCGCTGCGCTGGCCAGTCTCGATCCTGGCAACACGGCGCAGGCACTGAGCCTGGTGAAGCGCGCCGTGCACGCCAAGCCCGGCGCGGCCGACATCGGCTTGTTCGCGATCAGCCTGTGCGACCGCGCACCCCACTGTGATGTACTGCGTCAGGAAGCCGACCTGCGTGCAATCGATCCAGGCAACGGCGCGGGCTGGATGGCCGCCCTGCAACATGCCTCGAACAGCAAGGATTCCGCCGGCGTCGATCAGGCACTGACACAAATCGCGCATGCGAGCTGCTTCGACCTCGATTTCGTTCCGCTTGAGCGACGTTTTGTGTCGGGACTCGCCGAAGTCCCCGCGCCATTCGCTGTGGACACAGACAACAGCACCCCGGAAGCGCAGCGTCGGGCATGGGCGATCAGCATGACCAGTGCGCTGGCCATGCCGGCGTTCCAGAACCTTCTGCAAGCCTGCAAACACGACTCCGCCAGCAAACCAGGCTTGCGCTCGCAGTGCCGCCTGATCGCCACCCGCCTGGTCGATGGCGACCGGGTCGTCACCCAGATGGTCGGCTTGCGACTGCAGGAATGGACCGCCAGCCATGCGCAGGACCGCCAGGCCGCGCTGACTGAACAACGCCGCATGAAGTGGCGCACCTGGCAGCTGGGCGATATCGCTGCGCAGCACCTGCTGTCCACCAGCGAACAGACGGCCATTCTGATGGCACACGCGAGTGAGTCTGATGGTATCGCCGCCGTGCTGGCCGCCGCGCACCGTCCACTGGACCCACCAGCGAGCTGGAAGCCGGTTGCCACTGACAACTCGCTCACGCCATCCCGTGCCCAGCCCTGAATTCCGGCACCGCGGATCGCGGGGCGGCTGGTACCCACGAGGAAACCATACGTGATCATTCGTCCAGTCAACGCCGCTGACCTGGAGGCCTGGCGTCCACTGTGGGACGGCTATAACGCGTTCTACGGTCGCCACGGCGAAACCGCGCTGGCCCAGGAAATCAGCCACACCACATGGTCACGCTTTCTCGATCCGAGCGAACCCGTGCATGCACTGGTCGCCGAACACGACGGCCAGTTGCTTGGCCTGGCGCACTTCCTGTTCCATCGCAGCACGACCCAGCTTGAGCTCAACTGCTATCTGCAGGACCTTTTCACGGCGCCAGGCGCGCGCGGCCAGGGGGTGGGGCGCGCGCTGATCGAAGCGGTTTACCTGCGAGCTGGCGAAGCGGGCTCCCCGCGCGTGTACTGGCAGACACACGAGTCCAATACGACCGCCATGCAGCTATACGATCGACTGGCCGAGCACTCGGGATTCGTCGTGTACCGCAAGCTGCTGTGAATCATCCAAGGCACCTGCGAACGACGCACGCGGTGTGATGTCGCAGGCTCCCGGCGCGCGGCCACCACGCTGATCAGATGATGTGGAAAATGTAGTGCAGCGTGATGCCCACCAGTACTTCGGCAACGACGAAAACACAGAAGTACAGGCAGAAGCGGATCGCCGGACGCTCGTTCCAGTATCGGAGCTTCTCGCGCAGGGCGCGATCCTCGTCTGCACTTGCGGAGGTGCCGGGCTGCTTCTTTGATGAGGACAAGGTGCGGGTTTCGGTGCTGATCGTATCCATCGATGGCTCCTGACGGCGGCGGGGGGATTGCAACAGCTTGTTGACTTGTCTGCGGGCCACCGCCTGCCTGCGGTTTCAACCGGCAAGCAGGCGATTGTGGGTCAAGCTTTCGGGGTGACCCCGATGGTAGACGTAGGTTCGCTCGCCCAGGCGTCGCTGACGGACGCCATGGGCGCGCAGCCGACGCATCAAGGCCGACTCTTCCGCATAGTCGAGTTCGGGGAAGCCGCCGGCGGCGAGCAGCAACTCGCGTCGAACCACCAGCATGCCCACGCCGATGCAGCGATCGATATGGATCATCTGGCCAGGCCGGTGCGCGCAAGGCACCAGCGGATTGCCGACCACACGTACCGGCGAGATCCACAGATCGATCTCCGGCGCCGACTCGATCGCCGCGCGGTGACGTGCCAGGTGATGCGGTTCGAACTCGTCATCGCTGTCGAGAAAAACCACCCACGGCGCGCGTGCATGCTCGATCATCCGATTGCGGCTACTCGACTGCCCCTTGTTGGCATGACGCCAGCAGGTGATTCGATGATCGCTGCGGCGCCAGTCGCACAACGACGGCCACGTGCCATCGATCGAGCCGTCGTCGGTGACCAGCAATTCCCATGCCTGCTCGGTCTGCGCCAGCACCGAGGACAATGCCCGATCCAGCAGTCGCGCACGGTTGTAGGTTGGCAACAGAATGGAGAAGATCGGTGCAGTCATGCGGCGAATACTAGCGAATATATCGTCCGCGCAGGCTGCATCGTCAGACCGCTTGCCGGCGGCAGGTATAAAAACCGTTGAGCGTGAGGCGTCCGCGTCGAGGCTCGTCGTTCAACAATGCTGGCGACGGAATGTCACTGGTGTGCAGGATGGTGCCGTCGTAGAAAACCATGCGGTTCCAGCGCGCCGGCACGCCACCGATGCGGTTGAAAAAGTGGTTGGAGCCTTGCAGGTAACCCGGCTCGAGTCCGTAGCGCGCCCCAAAGTCGGCGGCGGAGAGAGTGATCGCGTCATCGAACAGCGCCTTCATCTCGGCGGCCGGACGCGCAGGCTCGTAAAAGCCGGTACCGCCAAGGCCTTCGTTTTCGAACAGATACAGCACCGAGGCCTGGATGCTCTGCGACCGCTCCAGTCCGAAGTGATCGCTGTGGCACAGCCACTGCGGTGGACGCAGCGCCTGCGGCGGCACGGTCACCATCGACAGCCGTGTGTGGCTGCGCACCAGCCGGCGTGCATCGAAAAGATGCCGCATATGCGCAAGAAAAAACGATTCCAGCTCCGCGTTGAGTTCAGCCGGGAGCAACAGGAACCGACCGGGGTAGGCACTGAATCCAACCGGCTGGAACGCCGCCTGCTGCGTCACCGCCCACGCCACCATCCGTTCCGGTTCCAGCAGCACGTCGTCCACCACATAGCAGTACTGCCCGTTGGACAAGGGCGTCGGCACGACCTGCAGCTGCGGATTGAACAACGGACGCGGCACGGGGTTGGGCATGGGGAAACGTTTCGGCGACGGAAGCGGCGACGATAAGAGAACGCCGCCGCCAGCTCAACCCGTCGTCGAGTGCGTCACTCCACGGGCAGCCTGCGTGCGACGTTCGCACCCTCCATCGCGATCACGGCGGCGGCCAGATCCTCGGCGCGGGTCGCCGTATCCAACCCCAGTCGAAAGTGCAACTCGCCATTGCTGACGCGCGAGGAATGGATCGACTCGAAGTTGATGCCGTGTTGCTCGAATATCGACAGCAAGGCACGCAGCGATCCCGGACGGTCTGCCGGCATCATCACCTCCAGGCATGACGCGCCGGCAAGATCGGCCAGCAGGTAGGCCATGCGCTCGACATGCTGACTGCCTTCGGCGAGGCTGTTCTCGCCGAAAAAATCGGCGCTGCCTTCCAGCCAATCCTTGCGCATTCGGGCGCGGGCCGCATCGCTGCCTTCGCGCACCAGATCACGCAGGCCGGAAACATGGTCAGCCAGGCGGTCGAGCATCGGCGCCACATGCGGGTTTTCGAACTGGATGTCCTGATAGATCGCCGGATTGCCGGCCAGCATGCGCCGGGTCACGGCGAGATCGAGTTCGTAACCGACGGTGTGAAACGGCTCGATCGCGGCCAGCCCGCCGACCGCCGGCGCCAGTTCCCGCCACAGCGCGCCCTGCGCCATGTGACAGGCGTGCACCATGCCCTGTACCAGCGCCATCACGCGATCGTGCTGCTCGGGGTCCGCCACCATGCAGTCCGCCTGCGATGCCTGGAGAAATTGCTGTAGCCACGGCCGCCACGTATCGAGTCGCGCCTCACAGACCACCAAGGCACGCCCCTTCAAGGTGGGTGCCCGCGGCGGCGCGCACATCGGGTGCAACCCCACCACCTCGGCCTGCGAGGCCAGCATGGCCGATACCGGAGTCGACTTGATCGAGGTGACATCCAGCCACAAGCGTCCGCGCTCGGCGCCATCGGCGAGGCGCACGTAGTCAGTGATCAGGGCCGGCGTGGCTCGAATCGGCGCACTGAACACCAGCACGTCGGCGCGCTCGATCAAGCCACGTTCGCTGAGCGCGGTATCACCCGCCATGTCGCGGCCGACCACCTCAAGACCCATGCGCTCACGAAAGAACTGCGCCAGCCAGACGCCATAGGCACCCCGGCTGCCAACGATACCTATCACCGGTGCGCGATCCACGATGGCTCCCTTGCTGATGCCGATGAGCATTGTACGAGTGGATCGATCCGCAGGCAGACCCAAGTTGAACTCTGCCGATTTGCCGGCAACCGGGGTCGCGGTCATGATGGCCGCTGCCAAGCCATTTTTTTGCGCACCGACGCCTTGCCGCATGCTGCCCATCGCCGCCATCACTGCCATCACTGCCGACGTCGAACTCCATAACGGTCCGCTGCACCTGCGTGCGTGGCGTGCAGGCGATGCTGTTGCGCTGACCGCTGCCGTCAGCGATTCGCTGAGCAGCCTGGTCGCCTGGCTGCCCTGGTGTCGCGAGGGTTATACGCTGGCGCAGGCGAGTCGATGGATCGCTGATGCCACCGGCGCATGGCAGACGGGCGACTCCCTGGCCTTCGCGATTCTCGATACAGACGGCCAATTGCTTGGTGGCATCACGCTGAGCCGGATCAACCGATCCAGCCGCAGCGCCAGTATCGGCTGCTGGGTACAACCGTCACATCAGGGCGAGGGTGTCGCCACGCGCGCGATCAACATGGTCGGCGAAATGGCCTTTCAGACGCTGGCGTTGCAGCGCATCGAGATGCTCGCCCGCATCGACAACCCGGCCGCTCGCCGTTGCGCAGAGAAAACCGGTGCCTGTTTCAGCGGCATCGTGCCCGATCGGCTGATCGACGCCGGCCAGTGCTTGCCGGCCGCGCTGTACTCCCTGCTGCCGGAGGAGACGAACGAGGACGTTGCCACCGCGCCGGTGCTGGACGACGGCTCGCTGCGCCTGCGTGCCTTTCGCCCGAATGACCTCGACGCCCTGCTTGCCTCGCTGCGCGAGTCGATGGACAGCATTGGTTACTGGGAAGACTGGTGCCACTCATCCTACTCGGCCGCGGACGGTCGCCACTGGATCGCGCATACCCGGCGCAGCTGGCGCGGTGTCGGCGACCAGTGTGCGCTGGCCATCGTCGATCGTGTCAGCGACGCCCTGATCGGCAGCGTGTCGATCAACCAGTGGCGTGCCGAATTCCGCTGCGCCAACTTGGGCTACTGGGTGCGCCGCTCGCGCCAGGGCCAGGGCCTCGCCACTCGCGCTGCACGTCTGCTCGCTGCGCATGCGCTGCGCACACCGGCCTTGCAACGGCTCGAAATCGTCACCATCGAGGCCAACCTCGCCAGCCGGCGCGTGGCTGAGAAGGCCGGTGCCCGCTTCGAAGGCATCGCCCGTTGCCGCCTGCTGCACAAGGGGCAGCCACAGTCCGCCGCGATCCATGCGCTGACCGCGGCGGACCTGATGACATCAAGCTGAACTGGCGCACCAGGCACCTCTCCTGCACGAAGTTTTGCGTTCAGGCCCGGCGCAGGATCGGCGCGACCCGTTCCGCATCATTGCCTTGCTTCAACCCGCAGAACGCCGGCTCGGCGCCTTGCTCGCCAGCTTCGAGCCAGGCCACCTTGGCGCGCAGGTACTTCCTCATCACGCGGATACGTTCGGCCTGAATTTCCACCGCATGCAGCTGGCTGCGCATCACCGCCAGCTTGCGTCCGGTATCCATCGCACCTGCCTCGTACTCGCGATTGAGGGCGACGATCTGCTTGAGCGTGAAGCCCAGTTGCTGTCCGGTACGAATCAGCGCCGCGCGTTCCACATCGGTGTCCGCAAACTGCTGGTAGCGGTTGCTGCCATTCATGCCCACCCCCGGCGTGATCAGGCCCAGCTTCACGTAAAGGCGTACCGCATCGCGGGTCAGTCCGGCCTGACGACAAAATTCGGCGATCAGCATGAAGAACCCTCTTGACTGTGGTGCAAAGACCCTAGTTTAGACTGCCAGCCACCCTACTCGACAGGCACTGCGCATGACCCGCAAGATCGCACTCATCACCGGCGCTTCCTCCGGCATTGGCGAAGCCACCGCGCAACGCCTGCTGGCCGACGGCTACGTGGTCTATGTCGCTGCACGACGACTCGAACGCATGCAGTCACTGGCCAGCGCCGGCGCCCACCTGCTGGCACTGGATCTCACCGATGACAGCTCGATCATCGCTGCCGTGGAAACGATTCGTCAGGCGCAGGGGCGGCTGGACGTGCTGGTCAACAACGCGGGCTATGGCTCCTACGGTGCGCTGGAAGATGTGCCGCTGGACGAGGGCCGACGCCAGTTCGAGGTCAACGTGTTCGGACTGGCGCGGCTGATCCAGCTGAGCACGCCGCTGATGCGTGCCCAGCGCAGCGGCCACATCGTCAATATCACATCGATCGGCGGCAAGATGCACGAGCCGATGGGCAGCTGGTATCACGCCACCAAGTTCGCCGTCGAAGGCCTCAGCGACTGCCTGCGCATGGAGCTGGCGCCGTTCGGCATCCATGTCGTGGTGATCGAGCCTGGTGCGATCCGCACCGAATGGAGCGGCATCGCCCAACACAGCCTGCTGCAGCATTCGGGCCACACCGCCTACGCCGAGCAGGCCGTGGCGCACGCGCGCATGCTGGCCGCCAGCGACACCTCCAGCATGGTGTCGTCGCCGGACGTTGTTGCCCGCACCATCGTGCGCGCCCTGCGCGCACGCCGACCGCGCACCCGCTACGCCACCGGCGGCGGCGCGCGCACCATCCTGTTCCTGCGCCGGATGCTCAGCGATCGCGCCTTCGATGTGCTGATGCGGGTGGCCGAGAAAGGCCTTGGCTGAGGGACTTACACCGCCGCGGGCGCGTGCAGCAGTTGTTCGCGCAGCTTGATCTTCAGGATCTTGCCGGTGGGGCCCATCGGTATGGCATCGACGAAGACCACCTCATCTGGTATCGACCACTTCACCAGCTTTCCCTCAAAAAAGGCGAGCACCGACTCGCCATCGAGACTGGCGCCTGCGCGCGGAACCACCACCAGCAGCGGGCGTTCGCCCCACTTCGGATCGGGTCGCGCGATGCACGCGGCCATCGCCACCCCCGGATGGGCCATGGCGATGTTTTCCAGCTCGATCGAGCTGATCCATTCACCGCCGGACTTGATCACGTCCTTGGTCCGGTCGGTAATCTGCACATAGCCGTCCGCATCCACCGTCGCCACATCGCTGGTAGGAAACCAGCCGTCACGCATCGGACCGGGTTCACCGCTGCGGTAGTAGTCGGTGGCAATCCATGGGCCACGCACCAGCAGGTTGCCCGAGGCAAGGCCATCGCTGGCAAGCTCGTTGCCGTCATCGTCCTCCAGCCGCAGCTCCACCCCGAACAGCGGCCGTCCCTGCTTGACCTGCACCGCGAAGCGCGACTCGGCATCCAGCACGTGATGCTTGCTCTTCAGGCTACCCACCGTGCACACCGGGCTGGTCTCGGTCATGCCCCAGGCGTGCAGCACATGCACGCCGAACTCCTGCTCGAAGGCACGAATCATCGACGGTGGCGCGGCCGAGCCGCCGATCGCGGTGCGCTGCAGTGCCGGTAGCTGGAGCTTCTGCGCGCGCATGTAATCGAGCAGCCCCAACCACACGGTCGGCACACCGGCGGCCAGGGTGACGCGCTCGTCACGCATCAGCGCATAGAGCGACGGGGCATCCAGGTGTGGGCCAGGAAACACCAACTTGCAGCCGGTCATGGCAGCGCCATAGGGAACACCCCAGGCATTGACATGGAACATCGGCACCACCGGCAGCACACTGTCACGCGCCGACAGCCCCAGCGCGTCCGGCAGGGCCGCGGCCTGGGCATGCAACACGGTCGAGCGATGGCTGTAGAGCACACCCTTCGGATGGCCGGTGGTGCCTGAGGTGTAGCAGAGTGCAGCGGCGGCATTTTCATCGAATACCGGCCAGTCGTAGCTGGCCGGCTGCGCCGCGAGCAATGCCTCGTAGCTCAGCACGCCCGACGCGCTGGCAGCCAGCTCCGGGGGTATCGCATCGGCATCGCAGAGCGCAATCCAGTACCGCACCTGGGGACACTGTGGCGCGATGGCCTGGATGATCGGTGCAAAACAGACGTCGAAAAAGAGTGCACGATCTTCGGCATGATTGACGATCCAGGCGATCTGATCCGGGTGTATCCGCGGGTTGATCGTATGCAGGATGCGTTCGCTGCCCGACACACCGTAATACAACTCGAAATGGCGATAGCCGTTCCATGCCAGCGTGCCCACGCGGTCATGCGTCTTGATCCCGAAGGCGTCGAGCGCGTTCGCGCACTGCATCGCCCGGCGGTGCGCCTCTGCATAGCTGCTGCGGTGCAGATCACCTTCGACCCGACGCGACACGATCTCGGTATCGCCGTGATAACGGGCAGCAAACGCCAGCAGATTGGAAATCAGCAGAGGATGGTCCTGCATCAAACCGCGCATCGCTGTCTCCTGTGCATTGGCGGTGCCCATGAAATAGCACAATCCATCGCCCATGTTCGCAACACGAACTGGTCCGGAGCGGTGCAGGCCACGGCAGCGCTCGAGAAAGCGGCAGCGAGACAACAGCGACGGCCACCTGCCTCACCTCGCCGCGTTCAAGAATGACTGGCACCCTCAAGTGATGTGCCAGCGACCCCACGCAGCCGAGGGCGTCCAGTGTTGCCGCGTGCAGCAGCTCGGCCACACCCACCCGCTACCTGCCCAAATCGATCCCGGGATGGAAGATCAGCACCTCACGATGATCTATTTCTGCTGCAGTGTCGTCAGCGTCTTCTGCGCGTCGGCGTGGGCAGCTTCCAGTGTGGGCGCCTTCACCCCATGCTCGGCATCGGCCAGCGCCATATGCAACCTGGCTTCGGTGGCAGCATCACCTTTCGCATCCACCAGGGCGCCGTTGCCCATGCCCTTGCACGGATCGGCCTCCTTCTTGTCGAACGCCTTGCCCGCAGGTCCGACCAGGCAGTTGATGACATGGTGCAGATGCATATGTGCCACCTTCAGATCGGTGGCACCCAGCGCCATGCCCGCGTGAGCACTGGCGATGCCGGCCTGCTTCGAAGCCGCACTGTCCGGGCCGGTGGCTGAGGCCGCCAGTGGCAAGGCCAGCGCAATCAGAACGGCGGGCAAGCAACGAATGAATCGATTCGCCATGATATCTCTCCGGAAAGACGCGGCGCTCGCCGCAGTCCGAAGAGCATATGCCGAAAAACCCGCCGGTATGTTGTCACTCCGTGGAGACCGCGAGGTGCACGACAGATTTCCTGCGCTCGAATGCGGCGACCGGTCATAACAGCCGCCGCCCTGCATCCAGGCAGCTTCTGCGGAAGACTGCCGACCTCCTGCCACTCAACTCGCTGCCGCTTCCAGCGCAGCGAAATCCTCGTCGGTCAGGTTCAGTGCTGCGGCGCTCACGTTCTCGCGCAGGTGATCCACACTGGACGTACCCGGGATCGGCAACATCACCGCCGATCGTTTCAGCAACCACGCCAGCGCCACCTGGCCATTGCTGGCACCGAGTCTGCTCGCAATCTTTGTCAGCACCGAGCCCGGCGCAGCCAGCTCGCCAGCAGCCAGCGGAAACCACGGAATGAACCCGATGCCGTTGGCCTCGCAATGGTTGAGCACGGCCTCGCTCTGGCGATTGGCGAGGTTGTACAGGTTCTGCACAGTCGCCACAGGGAAATACCTTCGAGCCGCCTCGATCTCCTCAACATTGACCTCGCTCAAACCGACATGGCGAATCAGGCCTTCCTTCTGCATCGCGGCAATCACCGCAAACTGCTCATCGCGCGGAACCTTGGCGTCAATGCGGTGCAGCTGCCACAGGTCAATCCGCTCCACGCCCAGTCGGCGCAAGCTCATCAGCACGCACTGGCGCAGGTATTCCGGACGCCCCACCGGCGCCCAGATATCCGGACCGTGGCGGGTCAGGCCACCCTTGGTGGCCACCAGCATGTCCGGGTACGGATGCAGCACTTCGCGAATCAGGTTCTCACTCACCTCCGGTCCGTAGCTGTCGGCGGTGTCGATCAGGTTCACGCCCAGCGCAGGCAGTTCCCGCAAGGTGGTGCGAACGCCGTCAGGGTTCGCCGGATCGCCCCAGATGCCCTTGCCGGTGATGCGCATGGCGCCGAAACCCAGTCGATGAACGGCGATGTCACCACCGATGAGAAAACGGCCAGAGGCGGCAGCATGCGGGGTCGTTGTCATGAGATGCGTTCCTGGGAGTGGAGGTCCCGTCTTTATGGGGCTTTGCGTACGCCAGGCAAGCGCTGTCTGTCAGATCCTGCCCGGCAGTGGAGCATCTCATGATGCCCTGCGCACTGCCGCATACTTGGCACCACCCTCGTTCGCCCACGGCCGCAGAAGCTCCACATGACTGACGCAGACACGACACCCCTCCGGGTGGGACTGATCGGCTACGGCTACGCCGGAAAGACCTTCCACGCGCCGCTGGTCCAGGCCACGGCCGGGCTTGCCTTGATTGCCGTCGCCTCCAGCGATGCCGCCAAGGTCCATCGTGACCTGCCCCATGCAGGGGTCATGGCCGAGGCTGCCCAGCTGATCGCACGGGCGGACATCGACCTGGTGGTGATCGCCTCGCCCAATGCCACCCATGCCAGCCTGGCGAGCGCGGCACTCCGCGCCGGCAAGCATGTGGTGGTGGACAAGCCCTTCACGCTGGACATGGCCGAAGCGCGCACCCTGCGCGCCCAGGCGGAACAGGCTGGTCGCTTGCTTTCGGTATTCCACAACCGCCGTTGGGACAGCGACTTCCTGGCCGTGAAGCAGGCGATCGAACGCAATGCGGTGGGTACCGTGCGGCACTTCGAATCCCACTTCGATCGCTATCGCCCGGAAGTGCGTGCGCGCTGGCGCGAGCAAGCCGTACCCGGCGCCGGTATCTGGTACGACCTCGGTCCGCATCTGATCGACCAGGCGCTGCAACTGTTCGGGCTGCCGCAGCGGGTCATGGCCACGCTGGCGATCCAGCGTCCTGGCGGCGAGGTGTCTGATTGGGCCCATGTATTGCTGGACTGCGGTTCGACCCACGTCATCCTGCATGCCAGCATGCTGGCAGCCGGGGGTAGCAGGCGCTTCATCGTGCATGGCGATCGCGGCAGTCTGCTCAAGGCCGGCGCCGACCGACAGGAATCGCAACTGCTCGCCGGCATGACGCCCGGTGCCCCCGGCTGGGGCGAGGACCCCGACGAACTGATCGTCTTCGAGGGGGAAAAAGCGGCCCAATGCATCGGCGCTCCCGCTGGCGACTATCGCCGCTACTACGCCGGCATGCGCGATGCGATCACTGGCCGTAGCGGCAACCCGGTGTCGCCGATACAGGCGCTGGCGGTCATGGCCGTGCTGGAGGCTGCCATCACCTCCAGCCGTGAGGGATGTGCCAGCAGCTTGCCACTGACCCCGGCCGAATGTGCCGCATGGCAGGAACAGGCCTGAGCACAAGAAAAGAGGGGCTGCCGAGGCGGCCCCTCTTCAGTCTCCGTTGCAGGCCAGGAAGATGTGACCCTGGCCCGGCTCGACGCTCCTAGCGCCCCCGCAGCGAATGCCCGCGGCCACCGACGGATGCTTCCACGGCAGCCTCGGCGTCGAGGATGCCCGCACCGATCGTCTCGTTACGGTTTGGATGGACCACCGGCCTGTTGGCGGTCGCGGCGAGTATGGCCATGACCTGATTGGGCATCAGCGGCCGCAGGCCCAGTGACTTGCGCGCGCCCTGCATCATCGCCACGACTCCGGAAACATGCGGCGCCGCCTGCGACGTGCCTGCGTAGCCACTGTAGGAGGTACCCAGGGCTACCGGGGTTGTGCTGCCGTTGTTCAGCGCCTGCCAGACAAAGCCGTCATAGGAGACGATACCCGTCGCCGGGTCATCGTTCTGATACACGCCGCCACCGGGCGCCGCGATTTCCACTGCCGGACCGTAGTTGGAATAGTAGGCGCGCTTGCTGGTGATACCGGTTGACGCCACCGTGATCACCCCGGGGCAACTGGCAGGCGTGTAGTAGCGCGCGTCGTCATTGCTGTTGCCTGCAGAAACCACCACCACAGCGCCCATCCGGTTGGCCTGATAGACGGCCGAGCCGGTGGGGTCATGGCGCTGACAGCGGCCGCTTCCGCCCAGACTGAGGTTGATCACGTCAGCCGGGTGCGGGTTGTCCGGCACACCATCCACGTGACCGCCGGCTGCCCACACGATCGCATCGGCGATATCGCTGGTATAGCCGCCACAGTGCCCCAGCACGCGCACCGGCAACACGGCGGCGTTGTAGGCAATGCCGGCCATGCCGCGTGCGTTGTTGGTCAGCTCCGCACCCGCGGTACTGGCAACGTGGGTGCCATGCCACGAGCTGGAATCTGCCGGGCTGCCTGCATAGCACTCGTCCGCTTCTGTCCAGTCACCCAGATCCCAGCCACCGGGCACGCGATCGTCGGTGGGCCGCCCCGATACAAACGCATCGGAGATGAAGTCATAGCCGGCGTCACCCAGCGAGGTATTCACATCGACATGGCGGGTGATGCCTGTATCCAGCACCGCAATCACGGCGCCGCTGCCGTCGGCGATATCCCAGGCATCGTTGACACTGGTGCCACCGAAATTGGCGTCACCGAAATAGGTTACCGCGCCGTTCGGTTGCTTCAGGTCCCACTGGTAAGTGGGGTAGTACGTATCGCTCGGGGTCACGGTTGCGGGTGCAACGGCGGAAGGAGCCACGATGCTCGGGTCACGATGCAGCATGACATCAGGCGTGACGTCGACCACCGCCGGATCAGCAGCGATTTGCTGCATCAAGGCAGCGGCTTCGGCACTGTCGAGATGGCGCGATGTGCGCACCAGATCGGCTCCGATGCCCAGCCGGCGTCCGTAAGAAGCCCTTACGCCGGATTTGCCGCGACCGGAGATATCGGCCTTGGCCCGATCCAGACCAGTGCGACTGATGGCGGCGCTGACGTTTTGCAGCATGGCAGCCCGATTGCCATGCTCCGTGCTGCCGTCGCGGTAGGTAACGATGAAACGGTCGTATTGCCCTCCGGACTTCAGCGCACTGATGTTGGCGCCTGCGTCGGTCGGTGCTGCGGGCGAGCCCGCGTTGGCGGACATGGTGAAGGCCGCAGCAATGGACACGAACAAAATGGTCTTGATCGCGGAACGGTTATTCATGATCGGGAGCCCCTTTGGTGGTTGGGCCGGCCACACGCTGGTGAGCCGGTCGCGGCATGCGGAAACAGTAAAGTTCGAGCCGATGACACTGGAAATTCGAGGCCCCTTCCTCTCATGAATGCCTGCGACCGCGGCCGACCATGCACTCATCCTCCCAGCACCGCGATTACCCTAAGCGCAGCACCGTTAATTCAAAGTGAAAGATCTTGCGACGCAATCTATTGCGATCGGGGCCGTGCAAAAAGGGCGGCTGGCGGCGCACAGGCAGGCACCACACTTGCATCGCCGAGATTCGCTAAGCTCGACCCACAGGGGCTGCCGGGAGCAACACATCGTGTTTCATCCACTGGATTGGCTTGGCAAAAAACTGGCTCAGTTCCTTTCCAAACCGCGCGCCGTCGAGATGCACTTCAGCACCTCCGGCTTCGACCTGCTCAAAGCCTCGCTGCGCAAGGGCGATGTGTTGCTGGTCGAGGGCAGTAGTCGCTTCAGCACCGCGATCAAGTACCTGACCCAGTCGAGCTGGTCGCATGCGGCGCTGTATGCCGGCGATGCCCTGCTGATAAGCCACCCCCATCTCGGCCCCCATGTATTGATCGAGGCCGACGTCAACGACGGCGTTCGCGCCGCGCCACTGGACAGCTACCACGGTGCCCACACCCGTATCTGTCGGCCGGTTGGCCTGGGCCCGGCGGAGATCGACGCAGTGATCGCTCACGCATCGCACCGGCTGGGCCAGCGCTACGACGTGAGAAACATCATCGACCTGATGCGTTACCTGATGCCTACGCCACCGATCCCCGGCCGCTGGCGCCGGCGCATGCTCGGCCTGGGTGGCGGCGAGCCGACGCGCGCGATCTGCTCATCCCTGATCGCTGCAGCCTTCCACAGCGTGCGTTATCCGATCCTGCCCTTCATCGACCGCAGTTACCGTGGCCGCGGCGGCGCCGTGCAGGCACGCCAGGAAATCCTGCGTATTCGCGGCTCCAGCCTGTTCACGCCGCGCGACTTCGACATCTCGCCCTACTTCCGCATCGTCAAACCGCTGCTTGAGCAGAATTTCAATCTGTCGCAGATTCGCTGGGCAGAGCCAGAGCTGAATGACACAAGCACGCCGCCGGCACTGGGAGACGAGGGCATCTGAGTCGAGGCTGCACGCCAGGGCCAGCGCATAACCGCAGACCCGCGACGCCACCAACGTGTCACCGGCCAAACCGTTCGACATCCATGCAAGGAGCAGCCAGCCATGTCCACAGTGAGTTCGCGGGTGGTCGCCGAGATCCATCGGGGCATCGACTTTCCCATCGGCTGGGCCGATCGGCCCGACGTCATCGGCCGTGGCATGGCCCGCGACCTGCTGGTATCGGTGGCGGCGATGTTCGATGCCGAGCTCAATCCCCTCGCCCTGTGCTGGACCGCGCCCGGCCGAGAAGAGCGCTTCGTGCATGCCCGGCCCGACGGCAGCGACAGTGACTCGCTGCCCGACCAACTGCATCGCGATCTGGCGGACGAAAGCGGCCGCATCGGCACGGACGACCTGCTCGCCACCATGCTGTGGACACCTGACGAGATTCGCCCCGACCAGGGTAAAACGGTGCACAGAATTATTTTCTCGCGCGGTCGCACTGGCGGCACGAGCGGCTGGAATGTCGCGTCGCGCAGCCTGGTCGCGGCGTCCGGCAACCTGCTTTTCATGACCCACCGCATCGATGAAAACCTCGTCCTGCCGATACCCACCAGCATCGAGGCGATGCACCGGAATCTGGGTGACGGCGAGCCGAGAATCCTTATCGTCCTGCCTGGCGCCATCCCCCGCGTGGAGGAAGCGGACGTCGGCCGAAAAGTTGCGCTGCTGCTGGGCGGACTCCTGCTCGCCAGCGTGCTGGTCGGTGCGTACGTCGCCAATCAAGGCTGAGCGCGACGCGCCCGTATCCGATGCGCCCTATGGCCTGGTCAACAGCCACTGCTGCTGGTCGAGCACCACCTGCACCTGCGCCGACGTCATGCCCGCCTTGCGCAGGCTGACCGCCCCCATCGCCAGCGCCAATGCAGCCGTGGCGCGATCGCCGGCCTGCCCGGGTGCGAAGCCAAGGCGAGCGAACAACCCGGCCAGCAGGTCCGTGATACGTTGCAGATGGCCGCGACTGAACTCGGCCAGTTCAGGGTCATGCGGCGCCAGTTCGGTCACCGAGTTGAGAAAGAAGCAGCCGTGCGGGCCACCGTGCACATCGGCGATGCGCGCGAGGATGTTGGCCAGGGCTCGCGCCGGCTCAACCTCATCGGCGGCGACCCCACAGATTGCCGCGTAGAAGTTGTCCGCATAGCTGCGTACCGCGGCCAGCATGGCGGCATGCTTGGAGCCAAAGCAGGCATAGAAACTCGACCGGCTCAGTTGCATCGCCGCGGTCAGCTCGTCCAGCGAAGTGGCCTTGTAGCCCTTGCGCCAGAACACGTCGAGCGCGCCACGCAACGCCTCATCAGGCACGAACGCGCGTGGCCGCCCTGCTGCGGGCGGCACCTTGGGCATGCGTCGAATGGCTTTGGTTGACACCATGCAAACTATTATGGACTAATCAGTCCACAACTGAAACCTGACCGCTGGAGTCCCCGTCGCTCTCCGCGAGCCGCCCGCTACGGGCCGCCTGCAGGGCGGTCTTTTGCTTCGCTGACTTTCACCACAAAGGCGTTCCGCATGACCTTCCAACGCACCCTGATCCGCTCGGCGCTGCTGGCTGCACTCGTTGCCGGCTCCACCCTCGCCATCGCCCCACTGCAAAACGCACAAGCTGCTGCGCCGATGGTGAAGACCCAGGCCCCCGGCTACTACCGCTTCACGCTGGGCAACTTCGAAGTCACCGCCCTGTCCGATGGCACGGTCGACCTGCCGATGGACAAGCTGCTGACCAACACCACCGCGGCCAGGGTCGACAAGGCGCTGGCCGCGTCGTTCGAGAAGTCGCCGCTGGAAACCTCGGTCAACGCCTACCTGATCAACACCGGCAGCAAGCTGGTGCTGATCGATACCGGCGCCGGCAACCTGTTCGGCCCGACCCTCGGCAAGCTGCTGGGCAACCTCAAGGCAGCGGGCTATCAGCCCGATCAGGTCGATGACATCCTGATCACCCACATGCATCCTGATCACGTCGGCGGTCTGCTCGCCGCGGGCAAGATCGCGTTTCCGAATGCCGAAGTGCATGCCGACAAACTCGACGCCGACTACTGGCTGAGCCAGGCCAACATGGACAAGGCCGGCGCCGACGACAAGGGCTTTTTCCAGGGCGCCATGGCATCACTCGATCCCTACATCAAGGCACATCATTTCAGCAGCTTCGACGGCGCCACCGAGCTGGTTCCCGGCATCCGCTCCGTCGCCATGCCCGGCCACACGCCCGGACACACCGCGTACATGGTGCAGAGCCAGGGCCAGAAGCTGCTGGTCTGGGGCGATGTGGTGCATGTGGAGGCGATCCAGTTTGCCAACCCGGCGGTCACCATCCATTTCGACAGTGACTCGAAGCAGGCGGCGATCGAGCGCAAGCGCGAATTCGCCGATGCCGCGAAGCAGCGCTACCTGATCGCCGGCGCGCATCTGCCGTTCCCGGGCCTGGGCCACGTCAAGGCCCAGGGCAAGGCTTACACCTGGGTACCCGTGAACTACACCGTGCCGCGTTGATCGAGTAAAAAGGGGATGGTCGGCGCACCGGGCCGGCCATCCACCCATCGCGTCAGCCCTCATGCAAGGGCCAGCAGGCTCAGGGGTTTTCGTCCTCATCGAGCAACGGATCGGACTTCAGCAGGCCGTGCACGTTGTCCACGTGTTCTTCGGCGCGACCGGGATCGCGCAGATGGGCAACATGCAGCAAGGCATCGCCCTTGTTGACGATCGGCAGATTGCTGCGGCCGATCACCAGCCCCTTGGCACTGGCAACGACCTCGGCATCGATGTCGCCGAACGGGTCGGACACGATACCGAGCAGGTCGCCCTGCTCGACCGCCTCACCAATCGTCTTGAAGCTGCGGAACAGGCCGCCACGCGGCGCCCGCTCCCAATGGCTTTCGGTGGCTTCCAGCGGAATGCGCGGTTTGGCGCCCACGATGGATCGGGATGGCAGCATTTTCAGGTGCTGCATCACGGCCATGATGCCGCGGACGCCTGCGCGCACCGGCAGCTCATCGAAACGCAACGCCTCGCCCGCTTCATAGACCAGGGTTTCCACGCCGACCGACGCCGCGGCAGCGCGCAGCGAACCGTCGCGCAGCGGAGCACTCAAGGTAATCGGCGCGCCGAAGGCACGGGCCAGTTCGCTGAGCCGTTCGGATCGATCACGGCTGGCACGGATCTGCGGCAGGTTCACCCGGTGCACGGCGGCACTGTGCAGGTCGATGCCGAACTCGCAACGACGCACCACCTCGTTGAGAAACAGGCTGGCCAGTTGCGCCGCCAGCGAGCCACGCCCGGAACCGGGGAAACTGCGATTGAGATCGCGCCGGTCCGGCAGGTAGCGCGAATGGTTGAGAAAGCCGTAGACATTCACGATCGGAATGGCCAGCAACGTGCCCGCGATGCGGTTCATCGCCGGTCGCTGCAACACGCGGCGGATGATCTCGACCCCGATGATCTCGTCGCCATGCACTGCCGCCGACAGAAAAATCACCGGCCCCGGCCGCGCACCATGGATGACATGCACCGGCAAGCTCACCGGGATATGGTTGGCCAGCAGACTTACCGGCAACTCGACCGTACGACGGGTACCTGCCGCGACCAGCTCGCCGCCGATCTCGAAGCCGGCGCGCACGGTCTTGCCGAACTTGCCCGCCGCCTCGCTGGCCGTCGTGTCCGCCCGCTCGTGCATTCGATTCACCCGCGGCCCTTGGTCTTGGTATTGAATGGTTTGGCGTGACGATCGATGAAGTCGATGATCTGGGCGGCGACATCGACGCCGGTTGCCTTTTCCACACCCTCCAGGCCAGGCGACGAATTGACCTCCATCACCACCGGCCCGTGGTTGGAGCGCAGCATGTCCACGCCGCAGACATTCAGCCCCATCGCCTTGGCCGCGCGAATCGCGGTGGAGCGTTCCTCCGGCGATATCTTCATCGACCGCGCGCTTCCGCCGCGATGCAGATTGGAACGGAACTCGCCTTCCGCGCCCTGCCGCTGCATGGCCGCTACCACCTTGCCGCCGATCACGAACGCGCGAATGTCGGCACCGCCAGCCTCCTTGATGAACTCCTGCACCAGGATGTTGACGTTGGCGCCGCGGAACGCCTCGACCACGGATTTCGCCGAGCGCTGGGTATCGGCCAGCACCACGCCGATGCCTTGCGTGCCCTCGAGCAGCTTGATCACCACCGGCGCGCCACCGACCACCTTCAGCACCTCCTCGGTCTGCTTGGGGTCGTGCGCGAAGGCGGTCACCGGCAAACCGATACCGTCGCGTGCCAGCAACTGCATCGAGCGCAGCTTGTCGCGCGAACGCCCGATGCCCACCGATTCGTTGAGCGGGTAGACGCCCATCATTTCAAACTGGCGCAGCACGGCCAGGCCGTAGAAGGTGATCGACGAACCGATGCGCGGAATCACCGCGTCATAACCGGTGAGGTTCTGCCCGTTGTAATACACCTCGGGCCGGTGCGAGGTGATGTTCATGTAGCAGCGCAGGGTATTGATGATGTCCAGCGTGTGGCCGGCCGCCTCAGCCGCCTCGACCAGCCGTTTGTGTGAATAGAGGTTTGGATTGCGTGCCAGCATCGCGATTTTCATCAGGACTCTCCGTCAGCTTTGAGTAGGTTGCTATCCATCGGTGCTGTCACCTCGGGAAGCAGGGAGCATGCTTGATGGCTTGCGTGGATTGGCCAGACGGGTGCGTGCCGGGTCCACCAGAAACCGGCCTTTCAGCGCGGAGCGCCCGACCAGCATCGGCAACTCCATGTCTGAACGATCGGTCAGCGTGACTTCGGTTGCCCAGGTCTGTCCTGCCAGGGTCAGTTCAAGCAGCACCACCGGACGCACCTGACTGCTGCCGATCGAACTCTTGATCTTGCGGCGCTCAATCACCGGCAAGCGAAAATGCCGCGACGCCGGCTCGTCGATGTCCGGCAGGTCAAACTCCACCCACCACTTCAGATGGCTCTGGCGAAACTGCAAATTGACGGCGTGCAGGGCCGACGTGCGCGCCCCGGTATCGAGCTTGGCCAACACCCGGGTATTGCCCAGTCCCGTCAGCCACACCGACTCTTTCCAACCCAGCACCTGTTTGCGTCCCACCTGCTGCAATAGCTTGCCGACACCCGGCTTCAGGTGCTCGTGCCCAGGCCTGCGACGCGTCTCGGCGGTGGAGAATTCCACCGGATCATGTTGCTTTCCCATGGCTTGGACTATACGCGCAGGCTGAATGCCGAAGAAAATTCGGCGCTCCGCTGCGCCTCCCCGGTCATACAAAAGGCGGCCGATCAGGCTTCGGCTCAAGCTCGCCCGCCACGGGCCGATAGCTCAAGATAGGTGGCATGGCGAGACATCGGCTCGCAAGCCTGAAAGCTCCCGGACCCCCACTGATGTCTACCGTTTCAATGCGTACACAGCCGCTACCGTCGTCCAATGAGCTGGAAGAGCGTCGTGTGGAGGTCAGCCAGCTTCAACTGGGCATGTACGTGTGTCGACTCGACCGCCCCTGGGAAGAAACCCCGTTTGCCCTGCAGGGCCTGCAAGTAGCGAGCAATGATGACATCGCCGCGCTGCAAGACCTGTGTGAATTCGTTTACATCGACGTACACCGCGCGCACCCGCGCGCTGAACTGGTGCTGCAGCGAACCGAGCTTGCCGCCAATCGCTTCACCCACACCATGCGGCACTCCGACGAGGTGAGCTTCACCAACGAGCTGGCTCCAGCTCAGGCGGCGATGCGGAACGCGTCAGCCATCGTCGAAGAGCTTTTCAAGGGCATCACCAGCGGCCGTGAATTGTCGGCGGCACAGGTGGAAGAGGCCGTGCGCCCACTCGTCACCAGCGTGCTGCGCTGTCCGGATGCCTTCATCTGGGTGGAAAGCCTGCGCGGCCACGACAGCTATTCCTACCGGCATGCGATCAGCACCAGCGCGCTGGCCGCCGTATTCGGTCGCCATCTGGGCTTTGCCGAGCACACCATCATCAGCCTCGCCGCAGGTGGTTTGTTGATGGACGTGGGCAAGCGCCGCCTGCCTCAGGCGTTGCTGCAATACGAAGGCATGCTGGCGCCGGATGAAGTGGAACTGTTGCACACCCACGTGGCGCACAGCCTGGATATCGTGACCTCGGCCGGCATCACTGACCAGGATGTACTCGACATCGTGCGCAGCCATCACGAGCGCTATGACGGCCGCGGCTACCCGGATCAGCTGATCGACACCGCCATTCCCCTCGGTGCCCGCATGCTTGGCATCATCGACGCTTACGACGCGATGATCAACCCGCGCCCCTACCGCCCGGCCATTTCGCGCTATCAGGCGATGCGCGAGCTTTACGCCGCCCGTGACAGCTTGTTCCAGGGTGAACTGGTGGATCAGTTCCAGGCGTGCATGGGCGTGTATCCCACCGGCTCGCTGGTGGAGCTCAATAGCGGCGAAGTGGCCATGGTGACGGCGCAGAACCCGGCACGCCGGCTGCGACCGCAGGTGATACTGCTGAGTACGCCTTCCAGGCAGCCAGCGGCAAACTTCCAGATACTTGATCTGAAAAATCAGGACGAACGAAAGCCATCGGTGGACATTGCCAGGACCCTCGCAGCGGGAAGCTATGACATTCGCGCCGTCCAGAGCTTTCTGGACCAGGGTTGACCAGGCGACCCTGCATGGCATGCAGCCACGGACCAGGCGGAGCGGAACTGAGATGACTGGCGCCGTCGACGCAACCTGTCGATTCGCGGCAGCGGGAAAGCGGGCTTAATATCTTGCGGGACGCAGCAGCAAGATCACTCCCGCTTCCCACACGGAGGCCTCTCATGGTGCTTCGCAGCCTGATTGTCCGTCTGTTCCATCTCGCCCTGACCGTGCCCTCTTCCGCCTCCGCAAGACCTCGACCCCACGATGTCGCCTGCAGAAAAGGTGATGATGGCGTCTTGCCAGAAGGCCGACATGCCCGGACCGAAACACGCCGGCCGACCCAACGGGGCGCTCAGGTTTGACGAGGGAGGCAGAATGTCCCTCCGGCCAGGCTTGCCCAGCAAACCCTGGGCACCCTCGTTTCACATTTCCGCCCATGCAAGCGGCGCTGGCGGGCCTTGCAACATCGGAATATTCTGCGGCGCTGTGCACTCTGCACTGCCGCACACGAACCGGGGGGCGTCATGCGCACGGGATTGAAGTGGCTGGGCCGCCTTGTCGCGGCGGCGGCGGTGTTGCTGGCGGTAATTCTGGTCGCCGTCTATGTAGTCAGCGATTGGCGCATGGCCAAGGTCTACCAGATTGACCCGATCGTTCCGCCCGTGCCTGCCGATGCCAGCGCGATCGAACGCGGCGATCACGTCGCCACGATCCGCGGCTGCAAGGACTGCCATCGTGCGGATCTGGCGGGCGCCACCCTCATCGACGATCCGCTGGTTGCTCGGCTGTCAGGTACCAACCTCACCCCGGGTGGCCCTGGCGGAAAGCTGGACAACACGGATCTGGTTCGGGCCATCCGCCATGGCGTGGCCCCGGATGGCCGCTCGCTGCTGTTCATGCCGGCGCCGGAGTTCAGCCATCTCAGCGAGCAGGACATGGGTGACCTGCTCGCCTACCTGCACAGCGTGCCTGCAGTGGATCACACACCGCCACCCAACCGCGTCGGCCCGCTGGGTCGCGTCTTGTTTCTGGCCGGCAAGGTCCCCCTGCTGCCAGCGGAAGTGGTCGATCACCACGCCCGACCGGCACAACCCGTCGCGGGCAGCACGGTCGCCTACGGCGCCTATCTGGCGGCCGCCTGTTCGGGCTGTCACGGTGCTGGATTCTCGGGTGGCCACATTGCCGGCACGCCGCCGAACTGGCCCGACGCCGCGAATCTGACCCCGCACCAGGACGGCCTGGCGAGCTGGAGCGAGGCCGATTTTCAAAAGGCCCTGCGCGCAGGCATCGCGCCGGATGGTCGCGCCCTGAAAACCGAGTTCATGCCGGTGCGGGTCACCAAGCACCTGACCGATGAGGAAATCGGCGCACTTTATGCCTACTTGCAGAGCGTCCCCGGCAAGCCGCGAGGCCAGCATTAAGTCTGCCATGCAGAGCGCGGCTTTGCCGTGGTACACCGCGGAATCAGCACATCGGCGCGCCCCTGTTGCTGCCTTCCGCGTCAGGGCTGCTGAAAAGGCTGAAACCGCGATCAGGGGATGCCCATGAGAGTCATGATGCTGGCGGCGCGGTTGCGAAACTACGACTGGACCGCCGCGGCCATCGAGCTGCTGATCGTGGTCGTCGGCATCCTGATTGCGCTTCAGGTGAGCAACTGGAACGAGAACCGGCTGGACCGCGCCCGCGCCGACAGCTACTACCGGCGCCTGCATACCGAATTGCTGGCCGATCGCCACAACATCGACAACGCGCTGGCCTACTGGAACAAGGTGTCCGCCTATGGCCGGGAAGCAATCGTCTACGGCGAAACCGGCCAGCGCGTGGACGGATCGAACTGGAAAACCGTGCTGGCGTACTACCAGGCCAGCCAGCTAATGCCGTTCGAGCTGGAGGCCACCACGTATTCGGAAATGCACGACGGCGGCGGACTGGCCCTCATCGACAACGAGGGCCTGCGCAAGCAACTCGCCGATTACCATCAGCTTTCGGGCACCGGCATCACGGCCAACATCCTTCGCCACGACCCGGTGTACCGCACACAGGTCCGCGGCCTCACCCCCTGGAGCGTGCAGCACTATATCTGGAGCACCTGCTTCCGCCAGGAGGCCGAAGGCAATGCCGCCAACCAGCAACTGCTCGACTGCCCCTCGCCGATCAGTGATGCACAGGCCTCCGCGATCCTCGATGCCTACCAGCGCTCGGACACTCTGTTGCAGAATCTCCGCTCGTGGATGTCCACGCTCCACGTCAGCAGCCTGGTGCTGGATTCCACCCGCAGCCAGACCGATCAGCTGGCCGCGCAAGTGGAGGCGGCCCGCGGGCTGTAGCGACCCTCTGGACCGATCAGAGCGCCCGTAGGTTACGATGCCGCCCTTTCGTCGCCTCGCGACCAGCGCCACCCTTTGAGGAGATCGCAGCACGTGTCGCACTATTCCGGCCCCTTGCTCACCCGCTCCAGCGCCGAAGCCCTGATCGCGGCACGTGATGCCGGCGCAGGTGAATGGACCGGCTCGCTGGACCTGGGCAGCTCCGATGGCAACGCATCGCTGGGGCCGGACGCCTGGCAGTGGCGCGGTGCGAGCTATCCCTATGCGCCCAGGCTGAAGGACCGCACGATCTACCACTGGGATGGGGACGAGTTCGCACCGGTGGCACGATTTTCCGGCTCGCTGATCAAGCTGGTGCCGACCGAATGGGGCGCACCCACCTTCGAAATCGACGGCATCAAGATGCTGCCTACCTCGAAGGAGTCGCCATTCGAGGATGCGCGGCGCAAGGTGGCGCTGATCGAACCGCGTGGCAAGGCGGTGCTCGATACCTGCGGCGGCCTGGGCTATTTCGCGGCCTGCTGCCTGGAAGCGGGTGTCGCCAGCATCCACTCGTTCGAGAAAAACGCGGACGTGCTGTGGCTGCGCACGCTCAACCCCTGGTCGCCCGACCCGAACGCGCCGGGTAATAGCGGGCGCCTGCAGCTCGCCCATGCCGACGTGTCACAGGCAATCACGCAGATGGCCGATAGCTCGGTGGATGCCTTGCTGCACGATCCACCGCGCTTCGGCATCGCCGGCGAGCTGTATTCGCAGGCGTTCTACGACCAGCTGGCGCGCGTATTGCGTCGTGGCGGGCGCCTGTTCCACTACACCGGCAGCCCGAACAAACTGACCAGCGGCCGCGACGTACCGCGCGAGGTGGAAAAGCGCCTGGAAAAGGCCGGCTTCAAGGCACAACTGGCGCTGGACGGAGTCCTGGCGACACGGCGGTAAGGCGAAAATACCCCGAAAGTCGTCGACCGAACCCGGCAGAAAGCGTGCGCCAGCGCGTGGCTTTTCCCGGAATCGGATGGCATGCCCATGGCGGGAATCGTCCCGGTTGCTGATCTGAACAGGCGATGCGCACTACACTGGCACGCCCTACGGAGAAATATCCTTGGCCAAGCCCAATTATTCGTTCGACAAGCGCCAGCGCGAAATCGCCAAAAAGAAGCAGCAGGAAGAGAAAGACGCACGCAAGCGCGAAGCGCGCGAGGCGGCCAAGCCAGCGCCCGAGAAAGGCCCTCACTGAGCTACCGCTGGCTGTGCTCGTTGAGCGCTGAAACGCATTGCCTGAGCTGACCCGATGTGCCTGCCGCGCGGCAGGCCCAGCCACGTCGCAGCAGCTCGACCATCGCCACAGGCTACATCCGCCAGGCACATGTCGATGCCCGGCTGGCCTCAATGACGTGGCTGCCTCGACTCGCATCATGCGACCCGCCCAGATTTTTCATCCTGAAGGTGACTCAGCTCTTGCCGTCGTTGCGGCTAGAGTAGACACGGGCCTGCCTGACCCGGTTGCCGACCACCACGACCGGCCCTGAACTGCAGAGTAGAGGCATGGATTCGATCGAACTGGTTCTGGCGATGTTGCTGGCGGTGGTGGCAAGCAGCTACCTGGTGCGCACCTTGCCGCTGCCGTTGCCACTGCCGCTGGTTCAGATCGCGATGGGGGCAGCCCTTGCCGGCGTGTTCGACCATGGCATGGTGCTGGATCCCGGCATGTTTTTTCTGCTGTTCATGCCGCCGCTGCTGTTTCTCGATGGCTGGCGCATCCCCAAGAACGGCCTGCTGCGCGACAAGGTGATGATTCTTCAGCTGGCCCTGGGACTGGTGGTATTCACGGTGGTGGGTGCCGGCTTCCTGATCCACTGGCTGATCCCGGCCATGCCCCTGGCGGTGGCCTTTGCACTGGCCGCCATCGTCTCGCCAACCGATCCGGTGGCGGTATCGTCGATCGCGGCACGGGTGCCGATACCCAAACGCCTGCTGCACATCCTTGAAGGCGAGTCGCTGCTCAACGATGCGACCGGACTGGTCTGCTTCCGTTTCGCGGTGGCTGCCGCGGTCACCGGAAGCTTTTCGATTGCCTCGGCATCGCTGACCTTTCTGTGGCTGGCCGGGGTGGGCGTAACCATCGGCGTGTTGTTCACCCTCGCCGTGAGCTATGTGCAGCGCTGGCTATCGCGGCAAATCGGTGAGGAGAGCGGGTCGCCGATCCTGATCAGTCTGCTGATTCCCTTCGGGGCCTATCTGCTGGCAGACCACCTGCAGGCCTCCGGCATCCTGGCCGCAGTGGCCGCGGGCATCACCATGAGCTATGTCGAGCTCAGCGGCCGCGCCCTGGCTACCACCCGCGTGCAGCGCACCGTGGTATGGAACATGGTGCAGCTCGCGCTCAACGGCATCGTCTTCGTGCTGCTCGGCGAGCAGCTGCCCGGCATTCTGCGTGGTGCAGTGACGGCGGCGGAACAAAGCGCACATCTCAGCCCGTGGTGGTTGCTGATCTATGCGCTTGCCATCAGCTTCGGTCTGACCGTGCTGCGCCTTGCCTGGGTATGGGTTTCGCTACGACTGGCCTTGCTCGCGGCCCGCCACCGCGGTGAAACAGCGACCCAACCGCACTGGCGACTGGTGCTGGCGACATCGCTGGCCGGTGTACGTGGCGCCATCACGCTGGCCGGTGTGCTGAGCTTGCCGCTGCTGATGCCTGATGGCACCGCCTTCCCCGCACGCGATCTGGCGATCTTCCTGGCCGCCGCCGTGATTCTGTTGTCGCTGCTCATGGCCGCGATCGGCCTGCCGCAGCTGCTGAAGGATTTGCAACTGCCGCCAGAGCCGCTTGAGCAGCAGGAAGAGGATGCTGCCCGCCACGCCGCCGCCATCGCGGCGATCGCCGCCATTGAAAGGGCGCAGCAGCAGCTGCTTCTGAACAGTACCGCTGGCGATGCGGATATCTATTCGCATGTCGCGGCACGGGTTATCGCGCTGTATCAGCACCGGCTGGACCAGGATGCCTCCAGTGAAAGTGAGGCGCAGCAACTACGCAAGGCGGACAAGGTGGAAACCACGTTGCGCCTGGCGGCACTTCAGGCCGAGCGTGACGAGATTTTCGAGCTGGCGCGACATGCACGCATTTCCGACGAAACCTCGCGCCGGCTGGTGCGCGAACTCGACCTGGCCGAGGCACGGCATCGCCAGTGACCGTGAGTCGTTCAGGTGCGGCGTAGCACTCACCCTTCACGACTCTCCGTGATCGCGACAAACCGGCAATACCGTCGCCGCTCCCTGGCGATTTGACTGACCGGGCCAGCCGGCCCGGTCAGCGTCCGTTCCCCTTCCCCGCCTTACTTGCGCGCGGCGATGATCTGGCTCAGGTAATCCGGCGTGCCCGGCACACGGACCAGGTGCGGATACTGCAGGCCGTCGTGGTAATCCACCGCCACGGTGCGGAAGCCACCCTGGTACTGCAGCAGCAACTGGATCGGCGCCTTGCCAGCCTTGGCTGCGGTGATCGCCTCTTTCAGCACATCACCCGAACAGGTCTGCCCATTGACCGCCACCACGGTGGCGCCGGTGCTGACGCCGGCCTTGAAGGCGGGCCCATTCCAGCGCACGTCGTTGACCTGCCCCTTGTCGTTCATGGTCAGGCCGATCGACCAGGTGAAGTTGTACAGATGACGTGGCGATTGCGGCCGACTGTTGTACTGCTTCTCGTAGGCGCTTTCCTGATCGGTATAGACCAGCGTCCAGCCGGTGGCGGCGATGCCGTCACCCAGCGGCGGATTCAACGTGTCGACGCGGCCATGCAGAAAGCTCGCCCAGTCGAACGGTGCAACCCTGTTCAGCGCCGCGACCACATCTTCAAACGTGTAGGTCCGGGTCACGTAGCTGCCGTTGTCCACGCCGAAGAAGGCAGGCGCAAAATCATCCAGCGATTTGCGCTCATGCGTGAGCGCGCGCAGCTTGGCATCCACTTCCAGCCACATCATCTGGCCACCGCTGTAGTACTCCTCGCTCATCTGCCAGCTGCGATACGGCAGGCCGGAACGGCGCGCGGCGACGGGGTCGTTGGTGGTGTCTTCCAGCGTGCGCCACTGGAAGCCTTCGCGGTTGCGGTCGTAGTTGGCCGCGGTCATCGCCAGCGCGTCACGGAACTGCTGCGGCGTCCACAAGCCCGACCGCGCGGTCAGCACGAAACCCCAGTACTGCGTCTGCCCTTCGTAGACCCACAGCAGTGAATCGCCCATCGGCACGTTGAAGTTGGGCGTCCACAGATCCGCCGGGCGGCGGAACTTGCCATTCCACGAATGCGCGTACTCGTGCGCCAGCAGGTCGCGGCCCGGTGCATTCTCGTCCCACGCCGTGAAATAGTCGGCGTCCATGCCGTTCTCGCTGGACTGGTGGTGCTCGGTACCGTTGCCCGCCAGCACGTCAGACAGCGAGAACAGGAAATCGTAATGCTCGTAGTGGTGCGAACCGAACAGCTTCACCGCCTGTGTCACCAGCGCGCGATGCACGCTTAGCTGCTCGGGCGTTATCTGCAGGTACTTCGGCGCGTCAGCAACGATGTCCAGGTGCACCGGCGCGTCACCGCCGGGGTTGAGGTCGACGCGCTTGAAATACTTGCCCGCGTAGATCGGCGAGTCGACCAGGTTGTTGAACGTCACCGGCTTGAAGGTGATGGTGTCGCCCGACTGTGAGGCCGTCTCCAGCGCAGTGCCAAGTTGCCAGCCGTGCGCCAAGGTCAGGCTCGGCGCGAAGGTGATGCCTCGTGAAAAATGGCCGGCCGGATACAGCGCCACCTTGCTCCATTCCATGTCCATCATGCGGTCGGTGATCTCGAACCCACCGTCGCGGGGTGACAGGTACTGGAAATCCGCCTCGAGCGTGCCGACGCCGGCAGGTACGTCGAGATGGAAGGCATACACGTTGTACTTGTCACGCTTCCACTTCAGCGGCTGGCCGTTGGCCGTGAGCCTGAGACCGGCGAGCATGTCGACCGGGCCGGTCGGCGAATGGTCGCCGGGAATCCACTGCGGGTACAGCAGGGTTAGCGCGCCTGCCGTGACCGGAATCGTTTCGTGCACGCGAAAAATGCCCTGAACCGTGTCGCCGGCATCAACGTGAAGCGCGATGGTGCCGGGATACGGCGTGTCCTGCG
>JBBQQL010000012.1:0-40107 GCA_038215995.1 Lysobacterales bacterium | reverse complement strand
CTGCACCCAGCCCAGCAAGGTCTGCGGTACACAGCCAATCTTCGGCGCCATTGATTCCACGGCGGCCCACAGTGAGGGGTACTCGCCGCGGTGCTCCTGAACCATGCGCACCGCGCGCTCACGTACTTCAGGGGAAAACTTGTTTGACTTGTTCATGGCTCCATTCTCTCAAGAGTTGGAGCCTCCTCAAATCCCGGGGCGGTTCAGCGCGCCGTTGTGCTCGTATTGCCACCGGCTATCGATGCCCCATGGCGGTCTCAGCGCAATTTTTGGAATTGTCGACTTCGACAGAAGACATAGAGATCTCTGGTTAGTGCAATGGAAAGCGCAACGGCGAAGTCCAGAAAATTCCACATGGAGCCACTTTATACAATCCGGCTCGCAGCCTTAAATGGTTTGATCCTTCTTACGGCACGCCCATCACGGGCTGGGCAAACAAAAGGGATCGACATGAAAACATTTCGCACACCTCAATGGCGGCTGCTGCCGCTTGTCGCCGCGTTGGTCAGCGCTGGCGCTTTTGGCCAAGCCAGCACGCCGCAGCCTCCGGTCAAACACACACCCTCCGAGGTGGTCGACACGCTACACAGCGTGTTCGGTGATCACCACGCTCGTGCCATCCATACCAAAGGCATCATGCTCACTGGCACCTTCACGCCAGCCGCTTTGGCCGCTAAATTTTCCAGTGCGCCGCACCTTCAGCACGTCGCCGTGCCCGTGATCGTGCGGTTCTCCAACTTTGCTGGCATTCCCGACGTCGCCGACAACAACCCGCTAGCTGCCCCGCGCGGCGTAGGAATACGTTTCACCTTGCCGGGTGGCCAATCCACCGACCTAGATGCGCACTCGTTCAACGGTTTCCCCAGCCCCAATACTGATGACTTTCGCGATCTGCTACAGGCGATTGCAGCCAGCGGCCCGACGGCTGCCAAGCCGACCAAGCTCGATGCCTATCTAGCTAGCCACCCCGCAGCCAAGCATTTCCTTACCGGGCAGGGCCCGAACCCGGCCAGCTACGCAACGATCTCCTACTACGGCGTCAACACTTTCAAGTTCATCAACGCCGTCGGCAAGGTTACCTTCGGCCGCTATCTAATCGTGCCGCTTTCGCACGCCCCGTACCTGACCGATGCCCAAAGCAAGGCCGCTGCGTCGAATTACCTGTCAGCCGAAATCGAGCAACGGGTAGCAAAGGATCCGATCCGCTTCAAGCTGATGCTGCAGATTGCTGGCAAGACCGATCATATTGATGATCCGTCGATCGCTTGGCCCGACTCACGCAAGACCGTCGAGCTGGGGACCTTTGCGATAGACCGCCTTGTGCCAGACAGCAAGGCCGCCGAGAAGAAAATCGTGTTCATGCCAAACAGCCTGCCCAAGGGCATCGAGGTGGAAGACCCAATGATCAATTTCCGGTCAGCCGCCTATGCAGTTTCTTTCGGCGATCGTCAGTAACGGTGCCCGTGTCGCGGCGCAACTCACTTAAGCACAAGGAACCCCGCCATGTCTTTTGCCCTGATACCCGGCAACACCTTGATCACGGCTACGCCTGAGGAAGGGCGCCAACTCGCCTTCAAGCTGGCGCGGCTGGCGATCAAGGCGACCCAGCCTGACGACGCCGTGCGAGGTCGGCTGCGTGAGGTTTACGCCACGGACGCCGCCATGCTGATGCAGGCCGGCCACACGGTTGCCGTCGAGTTCGCGACTATTGCAGCAGCCAATCGCTATTGGTGCGAGCCCACCTGAAGCAACGTCGCTGTAGCGCACCACGCCTCTCCTCCCCGCGGCAGACAATACTAAGGAAGCAACATGAAAAATCCGTATGCTTTGTATTTCCGAGACCTGGCTTTGGCCACGGTCGTTTTCGGCAGCCTTTGGGTAGCCTTGTTTGCAGCACGCGCCGGCTTTTTTGGCTGAGGCGACTCGGCCCTCTAAAGATGCCTAGAGACGGGCGTTCTGCTCCAATTGACGGCGCACAGAGGCATTACCCATGGCCCACTGGAGCAACGGCGATGAAATTGAAAAGAACCGGCTCCGCGACTTGGTTCGGAGGATTTGAGTTAGGTCACGGCACTCTTTCACTTCCCAGCGGCAAGCGGCACGATCGCTTCTACAATGCCGCCAGTCGGTTCGCGCTGCGCTCTGGCAGCAATCCTGAGGAACTGGTCGCCATTGCCCATGCCGGTTGTTTCAACATGATGATGTCGCTGGTCCTGCTGGAAGCCCGACTCACCGCCAACGAGCTGCATACCTTGGCGACGGTCACGTTGGACGAGCGCTTCGCCAATTTCGGCATCAGCGCCGTTCATCTGTGCCTGCGCGCAGACGTCCCAGGCGTTGATGCAGCAGTGTTCAGGCGCCTAGCCGAACGCGCCCGCAGCAAATGCCCGATGACCCGCTTGCTGCACGTCCCCGTGACGCTGGACGTGACGTTGTCGAGCGAATGGGGTAAGTCATCCGAATTCGCGGCAATGGCGTCATGAGTGGGTAAGGGCCAGCATCCGTCATTCCCTCATTCAGGTTGTGATGCTTGCCTTAGTGACGTTGGCCGCATGACCAAAGAATGGCCAAATCCGACAAGACACCGCTAAGAGGAAAGACGCTCATGCCTGGCAACAGGACGAATGCCAAGCCGATCGCCGTTCGGTCGCTGAAGGCACTATGGCGCTTCCAATGTCTTCGCTCTCTGTTTGCCAAAATAGGTGAGGCGAGCCGCTGGTCTGAACTTGCGCAAGGGATCCACCCGACGGAGGTCTCGCGTTCTCGGCTGAATCTAATGAGTTAGATACCGTTCTGCGGACGAGGTGCGCTGATCAAGTGCACGCTGTCACCAGCGCTGCGCCGTGCTTTCACACGCCTGATCCAGGAGCCGATATTCGGCAGCGCATGATCGAAGGGCTGATCGACCGACTGGGCAAAATCCAACCAGACGTACAGCCAGATGTCCGCAGCGGTGAATCGTTCGCCGCACACATAGGGGCCAATCGTCATCATGCCATCCAGCCATGCTAGCCGGTCCTGCGCTACGTGCTTCAGCCCATCGACAGCCATTGGTGCCACTGAAATTCCTGCTTTGAATCGCGGTAAACCTTCAGCGTAGTGGTAAGCGTTGTGGATAAATTCCGTGATATTGAGCTCAACGCGACGCCACCATTGCCGTGTGTGTGCCCGTTCCGCAGGAGTGCTGCCAATTAGCGCTATCACGGGGTACAACTCTTCTAGGTATTCAGCGATGGCGACCGCTTCGCTCAGCGTCGTTCCATCGTCGCAAAGCAACGCGGGTGTCTGCCCGGCCGGATTGATCGACAGAAACTTGCTCTGGCGGTTTTCGCCCGCGAAAACATAAACCGACTGAGCTGGCAACAGCAGGTCCTTCTCCAGTAGAAACATGCGCAGGCAGCGTGGTGCTGGGCTTTCAGCGTCATAGACAAGCATGCGGACAGCAATCCAGTGAGGGTTAAACCGTCAAAAAAAGTGTACGTCTGTTAATTTTTGCGCAAAAAAAGGTACGCAAGAGACGGAGCGATCGCAAACATTATTCCGAAATGACACGTTCTCGAATGGCACGTTCTTGATAGAAACGCGCCGACTCTGCGGCGCTGGTATTGGCCGTTCAAGCAAGTTCTCGGCTTGGTCGCGATTCTGCAGAGAAAAAAGCAACGACAAGGGCGTGCCTGATGCACACTTCATGTAATTGCTGCAGGAAAATCAAGCGCCTTTCGCACGCCCGCACCATAAGCAGGGTCTGCCTTGCTGCAGTTGTCCACATGGCGTTGTTTCACCTGCGCAGAAGCATTGCCCATTGCCCGAGCGGTATTGTCGAACAGCAACTGCTGCTGTGCCGCGGACATCAATCGAAACAATGCACCAGGCTGGGAGTAGTAGTCCTCATCGAGGCGGTGGTTCCAGTGGTCAGCGTCACCATCGAGCGAAATCGGCGGCTCGCGAAATTCCGGTTGTGACATCCATTCGCCCTGGCTGTTGGGAGAATATCCTGACAGGCAACCGTGGTTGCCATCGACCCTGGCACTGCCGTCACGGTGATAGCTGTGCACCGGGCAGCGCGGAGAATTCACCGGAATCTGCGCGTAGTTGACGCCGAGCCGGTATCGCTGTGTGTCTCCGTAGGAAAAAAGTCGACCCTGCAGCATGCGGTCCGGCGAAAAGCCAATGCCGGGCACCACGATAGCGGGCGAGAAAGCCGCCTGCTCAACCTCAGCAAAGTAGTTCGCTGGATTGCGGTTAAGCTCCATCACTCCGACTTCCATCAGCGGATAGTCCGCATGTGGCCAGGTTCGGGTGAGGTCAAAAGGATTGAAACCTGCACCCCCGGCCTGCGCTTCGGTCATGATTTGAACGCTGAGAGTCCAACGTGGAAAATCTTCCCCGTCGATGGCGTCGAACAGGTCACGCTGCGAACTTTCACGATCGCCGCCGATGATCGCCTGCGCTTCCGCATCGGTGTAATTGCAGATCCCCTGCTGCGTGATGAAGTGGAACTTGACCCAGCACCGCTCGTTGTCAACATTGATGAAGCTGAAAGTGTGACTGCCGAAACCGTGCATGTGGCGATAGCCTGCCGGTATGCCGCGGTCGCTCATCACGATCGTCACTTGATGCAACGCTTCGGGCAACAGTGTCCAATAGTCCCAGTTGCCGTGAGCGCAGCGCAGATTGGTCTGCGGATCACGCTTCACAGCGTGATTCAGATCGGGAAAACGCCGCGGATCACGCATGAAGAAGACCGGCGTGTTGTTCCCAACCAGATCCCAGTTGCCTTGGTCGGTGTAAAACTTCACCGCGAAGCCGCGGATGTCGCGCTCGGCATCGGCCGCTCCGCGCTCGCCGGCAACGGTGGAAAAACGCGCGAAAAGCTCGGTCTTCTTGCCCACCTTTGCGAACAGACTGGCCCGCGTATAACGGCTGATGTCATGCGTTACGGTGAACGTTCCGTATGCGCCTGAACCCTTCGCATGCATGCGCCGCTCAGGAATCACCTCGCGATCGAAATGCGCCAGCTTTTCAAGTAGCCAAATGTCCTGCAACAGGATCGGGCCGCGCGGGCCGGCGGTCATCGTGTTGTCGTCATCGACAACCGGGGCGCCGAATTCGGTAGTGAGCTTTTTCATGGAATGTCTGACCTGGCGATGTTGGCGGGAGCAGGCACGCAACGCTGGTATGCCTGCGCAGGAATGAGTCCGGACTCGGCACCAAATTAGACCGTCGGCACGCTGTCGCCTTGCATGTTTGTTGCGGCCATTGACCAATCACGCCGACCGATGGCCCAAGACAGGTTTGGCCCATGCCCACACGGAAGATGAAAGCGCGGCAGCCGTGGCGGCGATACCTTGCTCGACGATCACCGGTAACCAACCCACCCGGCGGAGCCACACCCGCAAGTACGGTCTCGTCGTCCCTACTTAAACCGACAGCCAACACATCCGTCGAGCAGTGCTCATGGCAGAGATCCTGGTTCTCTACTATTCCGCCTCCGGTCACATCGAGACGATGGCCGGGCAGTTGCCGAAGATACGCGCAAGACCGGTGCCGCGGTGGACATGCGCTGGGTATCCGAAACCGTATCCCAGGAGATCACACGCAAAAGCCACTTCAAGCTCGGTCAGGCCGCGCCGGTGGCGCAGGTGGCCGAGTTTGAACACTACGACGGCATCATCGTCGCCAGCGGCACGCGCTGTGGCCCTATCTCCTCGCAGATGGCCAGCTTCCTGGATCAAGCCGCCGGCCTGTGGGCGCGCGGCGCGCTCAACGGCCAGATCGGCCGCGCTTTCACCTCGACCGCCACCCAGCACGGCGGTCAGGTGATGCCCCTGTTTTCGATCATCTCCAACCTGACGCACTTCGGCATGACCATCGTCGGCCTGCCCTATTTGCCACCAGGGCAGATGACGCTTGACGAGATCGTCGGCGGCGCGCTGTACGGCGCCACCATCATCGCCGGCACCGACTGCTCCCGCCAGCCCAGAGTCATCGAATTGGAAGGCGCGCGGCATCAGGGCGAGCTGCTGGCCGGCGTCGCCATCAAGGTCCACGGTTGATTCCCCCGCTGGCCAGAACCAACCCAGAGAGCGAGACGTGACCAAAACAAGGTCCAACGACAGGGACGCCGCATGATGATGGAAATACTGGCGCTGCTGATCGGCATCATTGCCGGCCTGCGCGCGCTAGCAGTACCAACGGTAGTCAGTTTTGCCGCGGCCGTTGGCGGTCTGTCGCTGTACGGCACGCCGCTGGCCTTCATGGGCTACACCTTCACACCGCGGATCTTGCTGCTGTGCGCCATCGGCGAGCTGGTCAACGACAAGCTGCCGAAAGCTCCCAGTCGGCTGATCCGCGTGCAGTTGGTTACCCGGCTGGTGACCGGCGCTTGGGCGGGCGCCGCACTCACCACGGCGCAGGGCCGCGTGTTGCTAGGTCTGCTCATTGGCTCCGTCGGTGCCGCCCTCGGCAGTTGGAGCGGTCACCGCGCGCGGCGCGGGATGGCCGCGGCCTTCGGCCGGGACTTTCCGGCGGCCTTGCTCGATGATGCTGTCGCGATCGCCGGTGCAGTGCTGATCGTGCTTGTGGCTGCCTGAGCACCGGGGAACGCCGCGTTCGAACGCACATCCAGCTCACTCAGCGCGGTGCTGCCAGCCGTTGCGGATGCGGTGCCACAGACGCGAGTGGGCGCCGGCATAAACGAGCCCCGCAGGCACGGCCAGCAGCATCTCGGTGCCGCCATCGGGTCGAGCCGTCAGCACCAACTTGGCGCCGATCTTCGCCGCCCGCTCGCGCATCCCGCGCAGACCCCAGTGACCGGGACGGCCACCCTCGCGCATGACGGTTTCGTCGATGCCGCAGCCGTCGTCGCAGACACGCAGCACCAAGGCGACTCGCTGCCACTCAATGGTCAAGCCAACGCGGCAAGCGGTACTGTGCACGAAGGCGTTGCGCAGTGCCTCGCGCACGATGTCCAGCACTTCAGCGGCGACGTCGGGCACCAACAAGCGCGGATCGCCTTGCACCATGTGCACGAACTGCGGCGCGTACAGCGAGGCGTAGTCTTCGCCAATTGCTCGCAGTTCGGTGCCAAGGTCGCCCTGCTTTGCGTCGGCGGCGCGCAAGGCAATGATGCGATCGCGCCCGTCGATCAACATGTCGCGCGCATTGATGGCCACGGCGGACATTTCGTCTCGCCGCCGGGGCTCGATGGATTTATCCGCTGCCCAGGTCTGCAGCCGCAGCTGTATGCCCTGGACGTCTTGCAGCAGGGTGTCGTGCAGATCGCGCGCTATCCGCTCGCGCTCGTCGACGCGGATCTGCCGGCGCCGGTGCAGCCCGCGCATCCGCAGCGCAAAAGCCAGCCACAACAGTAGGAGCAACAGCAGCAAGACCAGCGTGCGCAACCACCAGGTCTGGTACCAGGCCGGCAGGCGGATCAGCGTCAGCGGTGCCGACGTGACGCTGGCCACCCCGTAGCCGCTGAATGCACGCACCTCGAAGCGAAAATGTCCGGGCGGCACGTTCGTGAACACAGCCTCGCGCCGAGTCCCGGCATACGTCCAGTCACTGAATCCGGCGAGGCGGTAGGAAAAGCGGACGCGCTCCGAATGGGTCAGGGCCGGAATCGTATAGGAAATACGAAACGAGTCTTGCCGGTGAGCGAGCGTAATCGCACCGGCTGAGGCCGAAAAGGTGTCTTTGCTGCTGAAAACGGACTCAACCACCAGCGGTGGCAGCGCAACGCTTTTCAGCCACTGTGCGGGATCGATCCATGCCAGGCCCGCCGTGCTGTGGGCCCAGATTCGGCCATCCGACCCCAGGCGCAGAGACGGCAATGTGCGGTTCACGTCGGGCGCGCCCGGCGTACCATCGGAGCTGCCGAAGGACTGATAGGACACGTGGTAATTCGGTTGCGCCAGCGCCTTGCGTATCTCAGCTGCAGGGATTCGCAACACGCCGTCGAGATTCTGCAGCCACAAACTGCCGAACCGGTCCATTACCAGGCCAGTGACCGTCTGGAACGCGCCCGGGTCAAGAGCCAGCAGGGAAGTGAAACGCTTGCCGTCGAAGAACTGGACGCCATCGTCGCCACCGACCCAAAGCTGATTGTCAGCGGCAAAAATCGAACGAACCATACCGACGTGCAGATTCTGGCGCTCGTCCCAGCTTTGTTCGACGCCGTTGGAAAGTTCCGTCAGATGATTGCTCTTGCGACTACTTAGCCAAAGATGGTTGCGGCTATCCACGGCCATCATTTTGATGATTTCTGGCCTACCCAGTGCATTCGACCAGGATTTGCCATCCCACTCGAAGATCCCGGTATGCCAATCATACGTGCTGATAAACAAGGTGCCACGGTGATCGCGTAGCACACTGAAAACAGCTCCGGCTTTCATGGCTTTCGCAAAAGGGGCGACCAGACGCGGCATGCCTGGCGACAGTTGCCAGACGCCCATCGGGTTCGCTCCCCACACTGTGTCATCGAAGGGGTCCGTGTAGGTGGCCAGAGTAAACGAGGACACCTGGGTACCTTCCCAAGACGACTCACCCGCAGCGAGGTGTGCGACTGGAAAATTTTCGCTACCCAGCCAGATACCGCCGGATCGATCAACTGAAGGCGAAATTTCGTGGGCATTCAACGGCAGCGCGAGGGTGTTGAAGGCGGCCGGGCTGAAGCGGTCCAGAGCCACGCTGCGCCCCAGCCAGACATTTCCGTCGCGGTCTTCCAGTAGCGGCCAGGGAAACTCGCCGGTGCCAGGCACCGACACAAGCTTCGGCGTGGCATGGCCCTTTTCGGCCAGAGCGAGGGCCGCAGGGGAACTGTAGTAAGCGCTCCCCTTTAACGTCGTAAGCCACAATCCGCCACTACCGGTTTCCAGCACGGATATCATCCAGCCCGGAATAGGCGCTGTCACCTCGACCAAGGTCGTTCCCTGATCGCGGTAAATCTGGCAGCCGTGCTCCTGCGTCTGCAGGTAGATTCTGCCTGAAGGGCCAACCGTGACCAACGCACCATCGTCGCCCCAGTCGAGCAGTTCGGTGAAGTCGGTCGATCCGGCGCGCTTGACCAGCAGTCCGTGGTGTTTCTCGGTCACCCACAGATTATCGCGCGCATCGAAGGCGCCTCCGTAGAATGAATCGGCAGCGCTTGGCGCGCGGTGGACGACATGCCATGCGCCTTGCTTGAAATACATGATGGCTGTGTGAGTTATCGCCCAAACCGTACCCTGATGATCAGCGAAGAACGTTCCGAGATTGCCCACGTAACCCTGCCCTTTGCCGAAATAGACCAGATGGCCGTTCTTCAGCAAGATCGGCGCGCCGTTCTCGTACGCCATCCACAGGCCACCACCCTGAGCGGGAAACAGTGCACCGATCTCGTCGCCCGCAAGCCGTTCGCCCGGAAGAGGCTTGAATGGCAGGAAATGCACTCCGTCGAATCGCATCAGTCCCTTGTCGCCATTCAGCCAAAGAAATCCGTCGGACGTCTGCGCCAGGTATCCAATGCCTCCTGGCGCACCCTGGGACTGATCGAACACGGTCTGCTGATAGTGGCCAAGCGTCTCTGACGGTGTCGACGCGAAGCCTGGCGCAGCGCTGAGAAACAGTGTCAGTGAGACGCAGGTACGCGCGCACCAGAAGCATCGAAGTCGCCAAGTGGCAAAAGGCCATATGCTCACGGTGTCACGCCTCTCCATTTACCCCAACCCAAGTATCCGCGAGGCAGTCCCGCGCATTCCGACACTACGCCGCAGCGTACTGGAAAGAATCTTTCGCGGAGCGGATGTTTCCGGGGTGATAACGCTGCCTGCAACAAAGCCGAAATCCGACCCTGACGGCAGTCGGGCAAGCGCGATCTTGCCGGGCGATCAGTCGGGAGCTACCCCAGCCATGAATGAGGCCGCAATTGCTGTCGAAACCATCGCGGGGTCTGCTAGGCGCACCCACTGGCGATTCAGCCTTGAACGGCTACTGCAGTCGTCAAGATCAGGGACTTACCCTTTCGGGTATTGAACAAAACCGCGTCCACGGAGGATATTTACGCGCACAACCTATCGCTTGGCTCAATCGATGGTCACTTCGTGCAGTGTGATGACGATACAGACCACTAGTCGACCAGGGAGAGCCGTCGTGAATGTCTCTGAAGAACGAATCCGCGTGCTGATCGTGGACGACCACCCAGTGATGCGGGACGGATTGCGTGCTGCGATCGTGCAGGAAACGGACATGCTCGTGGTGGGAGAAGCTGCCGATGGCGCCGTCGCAATCGAGCAATATCGTGCGCTGCAGCCTGACGTGACCTTGATCGACCTGCAGATGCCGCGGGTCGACGGCCTCGAGGCGATCATGGCGATCCGCGCGGATTTTCCGCGCGCGGTGATGGTCGTGCTCACCACCTATCCCGGCGATGCACGAGTGACGCGGGCAATGAAGCTGGGCGCCACCTCCTACCTGCTGAAATTCGCCTGTCGCGATGAAATCTTGCACGCGGTTAGGGCCGCTGCGGCGGGGCGGCACGTGGTAACGGCCGAGGCAGCGCAAGATATCGCCAATCACTTGGGTTCGGAGACGTTGACACTGCGCGAGCTGAGCGTGCTACGACTGGTGGCAGAGGGCAAGAGCAACCGCGCGATTGCAGAAGCACTGTATGTCACTGAGGACACGATCAAGGCACGCATGAAAAGCATTCTCGCCAAGCTCGATGCCAGCGATCGCACCCATGCGGTAACGATCGCGGTGCGCCGCGGCTTTCTCGATCCCTAAGCCCAGCAATTGTTCGCGCAATGGCATTGCTTAGGCGCAAGCGGCATGACGCCATGCGCCTGGGCTGACGCCCATCTTATTGGAAAAAATGCGGGTGAAATGACTTTGGTCGGCGAAGCCGGACATCAGCGCAACATCTGCCAATGCATGTGAGCGGTTGCGCATCAGGTCGATGGCCAGATCGATACGACGCTGCAACAGCCATTGGTGCGGCGAAATACCGGCGCTCTTCTTGAAGCCACGCACAAATGCGCTGCAGGACAGGTTGACCGCGCTTGCAACCTCGGCGAGACCGATTCCTTCGACTGCGTGAGCTCGTAGGAGCTCCATTGCCTTGCGATGCTGCCACGCGGCCAGACCGCCGCGAACAATAAATGGGACAGGCGACTGTCCCCCGTAGGTCGTGGTTAGGTAATCGCTCAGTGCAAGCAGCACGTGATCCACGAAGAGCTGATGGCGTTGCGCACCGAAACGCATGATTGGCAGCAGGCTCTGGCCGAGATAGTTAATAACAGGATTTTTCAACGAGCAGGCCTCGTCGTACACCAAATCATTCAAGGGCCTGTGGCCTTTTTGATCGGACGACGTCGTCAGTGCTTCCCTCGGCACGTAGAACTGAAGCGAATGAAACGGACCACCAATGGACGCAATGGGATTGCGCTTGAGGTCGTAAACGCAGGTAGCCCCGGCACCTATGGCCGAAGCATCCAGCGCGCTGCCATCCAGCCATAACTGGTGCCGATCCACTGATCGCAGTTGCAGACCCAAAAGGTATGCATCGTGTCGCCCGATGGGTGATGTTAGACACGGTTCACCGTGATCACGTTGCAGCTCTGTGACGGCGAGCAGACCGTCGCTCGCTCTCAGCGTAGGAGGGTCGACCACGTGGAACGAGCGGCCGAGGCGTTCGCCGTAGGCACCTGTCTGCATGATCTGTCCTCCCGATGAAATCACTCTGACCAGCGAAGCTTAGCTGGCTTCAGATTCAGTCTAGGCAGGCATGTCCATGGACGATGCCCCCGATCGGGTAGTTTTCAGTCGCTTAGGCGCAGATTGATAGCAAGCAAATGTACGCCATCGCAGAAAGTCCAAGGGATAGCAGCACGTCGACAATAACTCGCGCGGAAAGCTACTCGCGAATCGACTCAATGTGCCAGCTGCGACGTCCTCTCGCCCTTTCCTCGGGTATCCTCATCGGATACGTCGACGAGATCCCAAATACATTCCATGTCATCTTCGGCTAACGCTTTGTGCGCAGTTCTGCCGCCAAGTGTTCGTTGGTGCGAAGCCATCCAAATGGCTGCACGCTGACGCGTACCCACATAATTCTGCACCAGTTGCGCGAGGTCAGAGTGGTGGCGATCAAGCGCATCGAAGGCTTGACGGATCAGCTGTTCACGTTGCGCGTTGACCCGGTTTATTTGACTTGCTATCTCCAGAAACCCGGCAATTGGCTTGCTCATATTTACATCCTTAGCAGGTAGTCAGGCGGCAACGGAACATCGCCGAAGGGGTGCTGCTCAGTTGCGTCGCTCGTCGCGCACTTCATACAGAAATTCCTTCACGGCCTCGACACGGCCCAGCGCCACCAGCTGTTCGGCGGCGAGATCGCCCAGCTCGCGGATGCGCTCATGACGGTACCCCTCAATCACCGCGGCCGGCTCCTTCTCGATTTCGGCTGCGACCCGTAGCAAGGCCAGAGGCAACGGAAAGAGCGCGAACAGGGTGCTGTATGCATGCTTCCCTACCGGCCCAATCAGACAGTCGTGTGGATCGGCCCGATAGGCAGCCCAAAGCAAGGAATCCAAAGACGGTGAGCGAAAAAAAGACAATTCGGGCATGGCATATATCTGGAGTGATGGCGCCGTTACGATAGCCACCATATGAGGGAGCGACTTGTTCGTTCGTGCCCGCTTTTGCGCCTTTGCTGCTTTTGTGTAGAACTATCGGGTGGCGTGAAGACAAGCACACCAAAGTGACCCGCGCTGCCCTGATTACTCAATCGGTGTCGCACACGCGCAACTAAATTTTCGTTTGACGCTCCCGAGTCGTTTCGCTTCATCGGCTAGGGAACACCTGCCCGTGGCTCGTTCGATGGTGCGTCTCGGTTCGTGCGCACGATTCGCGCCAGAAAATATCTGAGCTGCCCATCAATCAATGGAGGCGTCATGGGTTCAACCCTGTTGAATCCGGACACTTCCAAAAAGGGCGGGCGTCTAAGAGAACTCGTCACGGATAACCAGTTCTGGCCCTCTAAGCCCGCTTGAAGGGTGGTATTCCGACACGTTGCGTGCTGCTGCAGGTCTCGCGGTAGATCCGGGATCTGCTCTTCTTTGACTAGCCTTCCCCAAACCTGACGGTCGCCAACGGCAGCAATGGGTCGCACAGCGACCTTCGACCGGTGAAGGGCACTGACCGGCCAAAGGAATGAACCGCTATCGCGGGAGGGGTACGCGGCACCGATGAGTGTTGCTATAAATCGGGATGTTGCTCTGTAATGTTGAGAGACGAGGCATATGCCTCGATCCCGACAGGAGCACAGCCATGAGCCTTCCTACTCAAACCATCAGCCCGTTGCGGCAACGCATTCTCGAAGACATGACGTTGCGCAAGCTGTCCGACAAGACCCAGTCCGCGTACGTCCGCGCCGTGCGCGGATTCGCCGGTTACCTGCACCGCCGTCCCGACACGGCGACCACCGAGGACCTGCGGCGGTATCAGCTGCTGCACAGACTATGTTGCGTATTCAGTTTTGGAACGGCATAAAGCAACACTTTTTCCACTTGCTGGTGCGATTCGGGGTTCTAGACTGGCTATAGGCAACGCTTAGCGGTGGTCGACGTATACCCTCGGGTGCAAAGAACCGTTCTGAGATTTGCCGTTCGAAGCTGGCGCAATCACAAAAGCCCCTGTTTTCTACAGGGGCTTTTGTTTTTCGGGCCTCGAAAATTACCGCTTTTCATGCGCGCAGCGGGTGAGTGGGGGCATCAAAAATGCATATTTTTTGCGTGGCGCCGGGCATGTCGTTGTACCAGCTCAGGTGCCTATTTTTAATGCGCGACGCCGGGAGTTACGGCGGGCTGATGCACGAGCCCTCTGGCAGGTCGACAGGGGCCGGCTGGCCGTGCTGAACAAAGGCGGGCGCTGTCCAGATGCCCATCCACACGCCACGGAATGCCTGGAAATAGAGTGCGCACGCTTGATCCCCCGGCTTGGGGTGGCTGGTGTAGGTGATGAGCATCCCCGAGGGATGGGCGGCCGCCCAGATCCGTCCCTCGCGTGGGCCATCCAGCGAGGTGATCGGCGCCGTCAGCCGGCCCAGGAAGTGGAACTGACCATCGTATTTTTCAATATTCGCGACCGGCCGCCCCTGTGCCTGCGCGCGGGCGAGCAGGTCGGCAGCCGGTTGCAGATCGAAAGCCGGCCAGAACACGATCGTGAACATCGCATTGGCCGCCGCGACGCCAAGCAGGGCCGCTGCTGCGGTGGTGCTGATCCGGCTTGCCGCGATCAACAACCAGCTCGCCAGACCCAGGTAGACAAGCCCCAGCGCCAGATGGAAGGGCAACAGCACCGTCAATGCCTGCCGTTGCGAGGCCAGGCCCGCGTGTGTGGATAGCCAGGGCAGCAGCAACAGCACCACACCGATCACACTGTAGAGCAGGGCCAGCGGCCATGGCCCCAGCCAGCGGTTGTGCATGGTCGCTGGCTGCGACTCCCCCAGTCGAGCGAGGGCGGCGGCCAGCAGCAGGGCGAAACCGGCGCATTCCGGCAGCAGGTAATACGCCTGCTTGCCGCTGATCAGCGAAAACACCAGCAGCACCGGCAGCAGCCAGCAGAGCAGGAATCGCATACCCGGATCGAAGGGCCGGCGCAGCCGGGTCAGCGCAACCCACAGGCCGGGCCAAAGCGAAAACGGAAAGATCAGCACGCACACGATGGGCAGATACCACCAGAGTGGTTTGGCATGGGCGAAAGCGTCCACCACCCGGCCGGCGGTCTGATGAAACAGCAGCTGCTCTCGATAGACAGCGCCACCAAGCATGGAAGCCGGCAGCGCCCACGCGGCCAGGGCAGCGAGTCCGGCCAGCAACACCAGCAATCCGCCCACATACCAGCGCCGCTGATGCTGGCGTGCCCAGTCGTTCCAGAGCGGACCGAGCAGCCAGGGAAACGCCACGTGCAGCAGCATCACCGGGCCCTTGGTCAGCAGCCCCGCCGCCAGCGCCAGGGCGAACAGCAAGGGGCGCGGCGCCTCGCGCCGCGCGCCTGGCAACAGCGCCAGCAAGGCCAGCAGCACGCAGTTCGCCAGCAGCACCTCGTACATGGTCTGCAGGCCGAACAGGAAGCCGTAGCTGAAGGCCGTCAACAGCCAGGTTGTCGCCCTGGCCACCGCATCGCTGCTGGGGAACAGCCGACGTCCGAGCAGCATGGCCAGCCATAGCTCGGCGGCGCCGAGAGCGACTTCCAGCACACGCGGCCACGTGTCGCTCACGCCGGTCACCGTCCAGCCGAGCTGGATCAGCCAGAACAGCAACGGCGGCTTGTCGCTGTAGGGCGCGCCATTGAGGTAGGGCACCAGGAAGCTGTGCCGCTGCCACATTTCCCACGCCACCGAGAGGCTGCGCGTGGAGTACATCGGCATCGGCCCATGCTGAAAGATGGTCAGCAGGGCAATTACCACCCAGATCGGAATGGCCGGCCACCATGGATGGCGTACCGCCCACCCGGCCGGCCGCTCGGACAAGCTCATTGCCCCGCCGGAACAACGGCGCCCGACGCGGCAGGTGTACGTCGAATCACGACCAGGTCTGCCAGCGGAGGATCGATCTCCGCGAAGGGCAGCCCATCATCCCGAAACTGCTCAAGCAGGCTTGCCTTGACCACGGCCAGCGCATCATGACTGGCCTTCCAGCGTGTTTCGAAGGTGGGCAGGTCGGCGATATAGCCTTGCGGTCGCGAGGCGAGGCCGGGTGCAAGATCATCGCGATGTTCGTCGACCACGGCCACCAGTCTGTCGATATAGAACGGAAGACCGCCCTGGTAGGCCTGGACAACGAAAATCTCGGTGTGCGGACCCATCGCGGCCCTGACGACCGTGGCGACGGGAGCGGCCGACTTCAGCTCGACATAAGGCTGTGATGCGACGAGTACCAGCTGCCAGGCGAGCAGGGAACTCAGCGCCAGCAGATGGATCGCCAGAGGACGTCGTCCCCGTGGTGCGGCCCAACTCCCCACCATGGCGGCCAGCGCGACCAGGGCCAGTGCTTCAGCGCCGCCACCCAGCACGCTCCGGATCGCCTCCTCGTCGATGCTGCGTACGGTCAGCATGCTGATGACGATGATGGCCGCCGCGACGCCGGCGAAGGTCGCCAGCCACCACAGGCGCAGCACCAGGGTTTCGACCGACATGCGTGCCAGCAGCCAGGCCAGCAGCAGGGCGGCGGCGGGAAACAGGGGCAGCACGTAGAAGGTGAGCTTGGAGTGCGAGGCGGAAAAGAACAGGAAGGTCACACCCACCCACACCAGCAGAAAGCGCCGGGCGGGATCGCGACTATCCAGCAGCTTCCAGTCAGCGCGCCGCCACGGCAGCAGCAGCGTCCACGGGAAAAGTCCCAGCACCACCACGGGAATGAAGAACCCGATGGGTTTGGAACGCCCGTCGTCGCTGGTGAGGAACCGCGTGAAATGTTCCCGGATGAAAAAGTAGTCGAAGAACGCCGGATGTACCCGACAGATCATCACGAACCACGGGGCGGCAATCACCGCGATGACGAGCAGCCCGAGCCACGGCGACGTACGCCAGATCATGCGGATATCCCGTTGCCACAGCACGAACACGACCAGCGCAAGCCCGGGCAGCACGACGCCGATCAGCCCCTTGGACAGGATCGCCAGGGCGAGGGAAGTCCACATGAGGACATTCAGCCACACGCGATGAGGCGCGGCGGATGGATCGAACTGGGCGACCAGAAAAAAGGCCATGCCCAGTGCAAGAAAAGCGCTGACGCTGACGTCCAGGGTATCCAGATGGGCGGCCATGGCGAACACCAGCGAACTGCCAAGTATCGCCATCGCGTAACCACCGACCTCGTGTCCGAACAGACGCTTGCCGGCCCAACCCACGGCGAGCATGGCCAGCAGGCCGGTCAGTGCACACCACAGGCGTGCGCTCCACGGATGAACGCCAAATGCGAGGTAAGCGGTGGCACTGGCCCAGTAGTGCAAGGGGGGTTTGTCGAAGAACAGGAAGCCGTCCAGACGCGGTGTGACCCAGTCATGGCTGACCAGCATTTCCCGTGCGATCTCGGCGTAGCGCCCCTCATCCGGCTCGCCGAGCGAGCGCTGCAGGCCCATGCCCCAGGCAAGCAGCCACAGGATGCCCAGCAGCACGGAGCCGATCGGCGCCGGCAGCCAGGCGGGTCGGCCAGCAACTGATTCAACGGTCAAAGGCGTACTTTTCATTTTTTCCCTGACAACGCGTGGAAGGCTGGATGAGCTGCGAAACAGTCTTCCATCCGTGACCACGAGCCGCTTGTCATGAAGCCACGCGCGGCCAGGCGTCTTTCAGAGAAAGCACGGGCAGATGAAACCGCCGGGCATCACGCTGGGCGTCGATGGATGGAGTCGTTCTGGCCTGGATGAGCAGCCGCTAACCCGAGATCTCGGGAAGCGCCAGCGCCGCCCGCGAGACTTGCTTCGGCGCGGCCATGACGGCTCGGGATTGAACAGGCGCCATCAGGTGCTCGTTGCCAGGCCCCGCAAGCAAGGCCCGGGGCAGCACTCCCGAGTAGGCGTCGACGATCATTTCGGCACAGTCGCGTGGCGAAAGTTCGCTCGTCTGCAACGCCCCGCTTCCGTGGCCGTAGGGCTCGTAAACCTGCGGATCGGTGACACAGAACAGGCCCGCCGTGGGTACGCCCGAGGCCACCGCCAGGTGCATGACGCCACAATCGGCACTGATCACCAGATCCACTGCCGCCATCACTGCACCCATGCGCCGGATGTCGGATGAGTAGTAAGCCGGCCACGCGCAATCGAGCATGGACTTGCCATGCATCGGCACGAACTCGACGATGCTCGCGTGTGGAAGCCTTTGCAGCACCGTGGCGATGAACTCGGCCCACCACTCCTTGGGATAGCGCTTGGCACCGGTGGCATTGGCGAAAATGCCCAGCAGCGGCCGGCCGGCCGACCGATCGACATCCGACATGATCCCGGCCAGCAGCCGCTTACCCTGTTCGTGTTCGTGCGCGGTCAGGCGGATGTCCATCGAAGGGAACTCGGTGCCATCGCCGTCGCTGCGCTTGTTGGTCCAGCGCACGAGGTTGATCGCTCGCTTGGCCATGTGTTGCATGGCCACCGAGCGTGGCACGGCATGGGTCAGTCCCGAGCCATCGAGCCGATCATCAAAGCCGAGCTTGTAGCGGCCATGCAGAAATTTCGTCATCGCGCGACTGAAGCCCGAGCCCAGACAGGGGTCGATGATCAGGTCGTAGCGGGTCCTGCGGATGCGCAGCAGCTGCGACAGGAAGGCCCATGGATGTTTGAAGCCGCGCCGTGGCAGGCAGTGGATGTTCTTGACACTGAATGAGGTGGAGAAGACTTCCGCGGCGATCTGCCCTTCGGACAGGATGTCGATCTCCGCACCCTTGTATGTGCTTTCCAGTTCGGTGATGAGTGGCGTGAGCAGCAACGTATTGCCGAGCCGGTGATTCGGCCGACAGACCAGGATCCGGTAGATGCCTTTTCGTGGCATCGGTGGCTGGGCGGGGCTGGCAGGAGAGGCGTTCAATGGATGTTTCCGACAAGAGAATTCATCACCCCGTCGCTGATCGAGCGGGGACGGTTCGCGCGGTATCCGCGATTCACGGCAGGCCACCTGCATGCCGGCTGATGGCGGGAACCACTTTTTTCAGCGAGAGATCGACGAGGCGCGGCCACAGGCTGTTGAGCCGGGCGAAGAAGCTCTCCGGGAACCCCAGGTAGGCCTCGTCCTTTTCCTTTTCGATGGCGTTGGCGATGTGCGTCGCCACCCATGCCGGTTCGTCCATGTGCATCATTCCCTCTGCCGCCATCGCGTGCACCGCGCGCGGGTTGAATGCCGTGCGCACGCCGCGTGGCGACACATAGGTGACTCCAATGCCGGAATCCGTCAGTTCGCGACGCAGCGCCTGCGAGAAACCACGAAGGGCAAACTTGGTCGCCGAATAGGTGGCGAAACCGGGGTAACCGATGCTGCCGAACATCGAGCCGATATTGACGATGTGGCCACTGCCCTGGACGAGCATGCCGGGCAGCACCTCACGGGTCAGCTGCATCGGCGCCTGCAGGTTGACCTGCAGCATCTGCTGGATCATGGCCGGGTCTGATGCACTGAACAGCTGGAAGTCCATCTGGCCGGCCAGGTTGATCAGTACGTCGATACCCGCGTACTTCAGATGCATCCGCCGGACCGCACTCTCGCGGTCGCGTGCCTGGGTGATGTCCGCCTGCACTACCAGCGCATCCAGGCCTTTCTCTTCCACCATGTGGCGCAGGCTGGCGATGGAGGCGTCGGTGCGACCGACCAGGCAGAGTTTCGCGCCGCGGAACGCCAGCTCCTGGCACAGGTCCCGGCCGATGCCGCCGGCGGCACCGGTGAGCAGGATTCGTTTGCCTCGAAGGTTCATTTGCGTGGCCTTTTCGTGAATCAGTGAGTCGAGTTGATCGTCTGGATCAGCTGCTGGATCTGGTGGCGGCGCCCCGCGTCAGCGAGTGGCTGATCGACTCGTGGCGGTGCCGTCAGCGCCTTGTGCAGGGCCGCCAGCGCGCCGGCCTTGTCGCCGCTGTGGTAAAGGAAGTTGCCCTGGAAATAATTCGGGTCGATGCCGTCAGGATTGAGCTGCAACGCCTTCTGCAACATGGCGCGCGCCTTGTCCTTGCTGCCGAATCCGATCGGCCAGCCGGGTACCCCGTCGTACAGGCTGCCGAGCGTCGTGTAGATCGAGCCGTGCATCACGTCGGGATGGATTTTCTGCGCCTGCAGCAGCAGGTCACGCGCGTTTCTGGCCATGCCCAGCGCGCCCAGCCCGCCGTGTTCTCCGGCATGGGTGCTGAGAATGATGGCCTGCCAGACTTTCGGCTCGGCGCGCTGCGGGTACTGTGCGGCCAGTGCGGACGCGTTGGCCTCCAGTGCCGTATAGGCATCATCCTGACCCGCTGGCGGAACCTCGTACGTCACGTGGGCCCAGCCATGTTCGAGGGTGACCAGTGCCGCATCGAGCGTATCGGCGCGGGCCGCGGGTGCCAGCGCAGCGAGGAGCAGCAAGCAGGCCATGAGACGCCGCGGTGAAACGATCTTCATCGCGCTGTCTCCGGTGTGCTGCAAGCATCGTCAATCGTCTGGAAGATCGCTCCATAGAGACCGTAGAACCGGTTGGCTGCATGGATCACGGCGCGCTGGTCCTCGGCTGAATCCAGCCGGTTGACCACCCCTTCGTAGAAGCCGGCATGTTGCTGATCCAGCGTGCCGTGCGAGGTCAGGTAACGCAGGGCCTGGGTCGGCAGATCCAGACTGCGGCGGATCGCATCGGCCGCGAGCGTGGCCAGCGCCGCGCTGGTGCCTTCCAGTACAAACACCATGCCGAGAAAGCCCAGCGGGTTGCCGCGGCGGATGGTGTCGTGCGCATAGGCAACCATCATCTCCGTGGCCGGCAGGGGCAGACTCAGCCGTGCCGCGCCCGAGTCGCCGCCGCTGGCGGCGATGTCATCGAGAATCCACTCCTCGTGGCCCATCTCCTCCTCGATGTATTCGTTGACCACCGAATGCATCCAGCGCAACCGTTCGGGCAGGTGGTAGCCCATGCCCATCATCAGCGGCACGGTATGGCGCACGTGGTGATAGGCCTGCTGAAGGAAGGCCAGGTATTCCGCGCGCACCACATCACCGCGCAGGGCCCGCTGGATGATCGGGATGGCGAGAAAGGCCTGGCGACTGGCCTCGGTCTCTTGCACCAGGCGTTCATGCATCGACATGGCTGGTTTCATTTGCATGGAGTTGTTCCAGGGCATCGGCAAAGTGGTGTGCGATCGCTTCGCGATCAGGCAGCCCGGTGCTTCGCGCCAGACGGTTGGACTGGGAAAACGGGGCGTCGGCGAGATGCCAGGCAGATACGCGCGCGTAGTCGGGCAAGCGGGCGTTGGCCGCGGCCACGGCGGCGGCGATCTGTTCGGGGCGTGCGGCGGGATGCGGTACGAGCACCGCCACGTTGCGGGCTTGTCCCTCGCCGAACACGGCGGCCTGCATCACGGCCGGCCCGGCCGTCAGCTCGCCTTCGACCCATTCCGGTGACACGTTTCTGCCGAAGGCCGTGGCGAAGGCGGTCTTCTTGCGGCCGGTGACGTACAGGTATCCCTCGCCATCAAGATGGCCCAGGTCGCCGGTGGACCACTCGACGGGTGGCGTGGTTGCGCTGCCCAGGTAGCCGCTGAACAGGTGTCCGGCGACCATGATTTCGCCATCCCCCGCGATGCGTACCGAAGCGTGCGGCAGCGGCATGCCAACGCTGCCCGGGCGCTGTGTCTCCGCTCGATTCATGCTGACGACGGAGCCAGCCTCGGACAAGCCATAGCCCTCGTAGACTGGCAGGCCGAGCCCTCGCGCTCGCTCGATCAGGGTCAAGGCGCACGGCGCGCCACCTACCGCGACGAAACGCAATGAGCCGGGCACGCTCGCTCCGGCGGCAAGACATTCCACCAGAAGTTTCAGCAACTGCGGCACCAGAATGATGGCGCTCGGCAGGTACTGATGGAGCGCGGCAATCAGCATCGCGGGCTGCACCACACTCGATCCGGCAAAGCCGCAGCGAGCCAGTGATGGCACGGCCGCCGTGCTTCCGCTCAGCAGCGGTACGTAGATGCCGCCGATGTTTTCGAGCAGGGTCGACAGCGGCAGCAGGGCGAGGCTGCGGTCGTCCGCGGCGGCATCCACCGCCCCTGCCAGTGACAAGGTCACCGCCTCGATCGTCTGCGCGGACAGGCAAACTCCGCGCGGCTGTCCGGTGGTGCCGGAGGTATAGGTGATCTTGCAGGTATCCGGGGGCAGCGGGTGCTGCGCCGTCGCCGGAAGGGAGAACAGGAAGAGCTCGCGACCGGCGATGTGCACCGAGCCGGTGGGCGAGTGTCCGGCCAGCAAGGCGATCCGCTGTGGCTGGTCGGTGATGATGACGTCGGGCGCCGCATCGTCGAGCAAGTGGCGCGCCTGCGCATCGGTGAAGAACTGCGGGATCGGAATGCTGACCGACGCGTTTCGCGCCAGGGCCAGATCCACCAGTGCCCAGGCATTGCTGTTGTCGATCATGCTGGCGATGCGCTTCGCCCCGAGCATCGACGCGGCGTGCGCGATCGCACCCGGCAGCTCGCCGTAGGTGAGCGCGCCAAGCTCATCCACCAGGGCCACCTGGCCGGCATGGTTGGCCGCGTGCGCGGTGATGGCGTCCAGCAAGAGGCGCATCATTCAGCCCCGCATACGGCAGATTCGGGGTACGCGACCAGCCCAGCCTGTTGCTCCATCTCATCCAGCAGCGAGCGCAATCTGGGCTGGCCGTGCCCGGTGTGGCGGTGAAGTTTCTGATAGCCCGAGGCGACGTTGCCGGCACAGACCACCGGCCCCGCCTGGTAGTAATCTCCCCACTGCTCACCCTTGTCATCGAGTCGCAACGGGCGCGCCGACACCAGCGCGAGTGGCTGCAGCCCCAGTCGCTGAAAGGTGTTGATCAGCGTACGCGTCGCGGTGAACAGCACCCAGCGATAGCCCAGCGCATGCAGGAAACAGGTGGTAGCGGCAATGACCCAGCGTGCGTCGCCCGGGTTTTCCAGGGCCAGGCTGCCGACTTCGACCAGTTCTTCACGCAAGACGGCTCCGCCGATGCGCTCGCCGATCAATTGCTGGGCCGCCCCTTCGAGGTATTGCTCGGCGAAAAGGCGGCCGCTCAGGGCACCCCGAAAGCCGACCACCGCCCGCAGCTTTCCCTCGGTGCGAAAGCTGAGCAAGGTCGGGTAAAACGAGTGCACGTCGGCGCGATAGCGCTGGGCAAACACGTGGTGGACGAAGCCCTCCGCTTCCGCGCGGTGCTCATGACCGGCAGCCACCACATCGACGTCGATGGATGCGGTCAGCTCCGAAAGCAGCGGCTGCACGCTGTCGAGGACGCAGGGGTCGTTGCCGGATCGCTCGGCAGAAAAGTGCATGGATGCTTCGCTCGAGGGCAGGGGTCTTGTGCCTCCAAAGCGATATCCATGCCATCAATTCATCTTATTGATTTAAAAGTATATTTTACGAAAGTGCCGAGCAGACCAAGGCATGCAAAATCTGCAGCGTGCAAGAAATGTCTGCACGAATTGTTGGTCGATACGGCCAATCAGGGTGCCGCGTGTGCTGGACACGCCGAAGCGGTGGCGCTGGGCACGCTCAGCTCGAACACCGCCCGCACGCTCGAATCCACGTAGCACGACGTCACGTAGCCGACGGCGCCGGGGGTGGTGGCCACGAAGCGCACCACCGCCTGCTGCGAGGCAAGTACGTAAGGCGGGCTCACGCCCTGGAAATACTGCCGGTTCCAGTAGTCGTCCTGTTGCGCGTCTGCCAGGTGGGTAACTTCCTGGACGAACGCCTCCCGCAGCGGCGAGCCGGCGGGCAAATTGACGGGAATCAGCCGTTGGCCGTCCTTGTCGACGAAGATCTTCTTGAGAAATACATTTCGCAGCGTGTAACGATCAAACGAAACCCTGGGTGCCTGAAGCGCGGTGATCACCACGATCTTCAATGGCTCTGCACGCGCGCTGCCGAACCCTGCGCAAAGGAGCCCGCAGGCGACAAGCACAAGCAACGCGAGCCGGGCGCCGGAGCCGGGCATGACCTAGAACAGCACCGCGGCTGATGCCAGCCAGCCGGGAGGTGCCGGCGTCGCATCGCGATCGCCTTCGCTATGCTCGATCTTCAGCACGATTCCCTGCACGGGACGATAGTTGAGACCGATGGTGCGCAAGGTCGTGACCTTGCCCGACACCGAAGTCTGGTAGCGCTCGTATCGTCCGACCAGGTAGAGCTTCCGCCACAGCGGTACCGCCGCCTGCAGGAAGCCACCCTGCTCGGTCTGCACGCCCGCATCGGGGCTCGTGCGGTGGATCGCTTCGCCGGTAAGGTTGACGTAGCGTGCCGTCCAGTTGAAATCCACGCCGACCAGATGGAATCTCTGACGTGGCGCCTGCAGGGTGTAATCGAGATAGGAGACGCCGACGCTGAAGCGCTCATCCAGCATGTGGTAGAGCAACTGGCCACCAAAGGCCTGGCGAAAGTTGTTGCGGATGGAGCCGTCCGCGCCGAACGAGCTGAAGGCCCGATCCTGCTCCGGACCGATAGCGAGGCTTTTGCTGTCATCGGCGAAGACCCAGTAGTCGAGATCGTGACCGTGCAAGGGCGTCGTGCCAAATGCCATGATGCCGCTGGCATGGCGTGCAAAGGCTGCCGATGTCGTCAGTGGGCGGGAGACGGTCCAGGTCAGCGGGTCGGCGTGGATCAGATTCCACTGCCCCACCGGCGTGAGAAATTTGCCGAAGCGCAAGGTGATGGCCTGGTCGGCATGGAAGTCGAGGTACAGGCGCTCGATATCCAGCTCGGAGTCTTCCCCGCTGGAATGGCCGGCGAGACTGAAGCTGTCGCCGGCATCCACTTCGGTGAAGAGCTGCCAACGCGTGCCAATATCCTTGGTGATGAACAGGCCGGCATCGCGAAAGCGCAGCGTGGTGGGAAAGCCCTCCACGTTGTAGTACTGGAGGTTGGCGTAACCGCCGATGCGCAAACCCTGTTGCGGGAAATAGAGTCCTTGTCCGAGCGTGTACGGTGCGGGCTGCCAACTGCCGTCATCAGCAGCAAGGGCCGCGTTGCCGTAGCCGAGCCCGCTGGCCAGAATCAGCAGGACCGCCAGGATTCGGCATCGCCTCGTCAGCTCGGTGTACGTGCTCATGGGTCGTTCTCGGTGCATCAGATGGATCGAATACGGGTCGATTCAGAGCCCGTCGTAGCATGACCTGCCTGTTGGCGCGATCAGGATGAAATCTTTCAATCGCTCGACCTGCACAGGCGATCGACACGGCGGATTCTGCGGCATTGCACCGACGGCAGCAAAGCGGCACCCCGTGTTGCTTGCCGTCGGCACATCGCGTCGGCCACACTGATGCCCATCAAGGTCGGCCATCATGCGCCATGGCCAGCAGTCTTTCGGCTCCTCTCGGTATCCCATGAGCAAGTGCTTTTCCATCACGGGTGAAGGGCGCGTGTCGTGACCGCCCGATCCGCCCTGTTGCGCCTGCTGGTCTGGATGCTTCTGGGCTCGGTGACCGTCGTCGGCGCCTTGTCCTTCGTCGAATTCCGCGGCGCTCTGCAGGCCGAAATTGCCAGCAACCTCGAGTTTGGCGCCAGTACCGTGATGCAGCGCGTCGACATCTTCATGTTCTCGCATGTGGAGAACATGCTGGTCTGGCGGGATCTGGAGGTGATGCAGGACATTCGCATCAACGACGTCGACAAGCGCCTTTCGCATTTTCTGTCCAACCTGCGTGCTGGCCAGGGCACCGTGTATCGCGCGCTGCTTTGCGCCGATGAAAGCGGCCGCATCGTTGCAGCGAGCGCCCCTGACTTGATCGGTCAGCAGGTGCCGGCCGCCTCCGGCTGGGTGCCGGTCCGCGGCGCACAACTGGGGGATGTGTCGATCGCACCTGTTCAGGGCAGCCGGGCGCAGGCCGCCATGCTGCGCACGCCGATTGCCAATGCGTTCGGCAACGGCACGATCGGTTACCTCTACGTGCTGGTGGACTGGGATACCATCCGCGCCCTGCTGGACAGCGCCGTCGACAAGGGCAACCGCAGCCTGTTGCTGCTCGATCACGAGGGCCAGATCATCGCCACGTCGAGTTCCCTGCGCGACATGCCGGAAAACCGGCAACTGCGCCTGCGGAACTGGTCACTGCCGTCACAGGGCGCGGTTTCCTACATTCATCACGGGAGCGCGCTGGGGCTTGGTGAACTGCTGGTTGGCGCGGCCACCTCCAGCGGGTACCAGCAGTTCCGGGGGCTGGGTTGGCACATCCTGATGGTGGAGCCCACGGCGGTTTCGTTTGCACCGATCTGGCGTCTGCTGTGGGCGATGCTCGCGGTGCTGCTGTTGACCCTGCTGACCGGGATCTGGATTTCATCGCGGGTAGCCAGCCGGATCTCGCGACCCATCGTCGCACTCACCGAATTCGCCAGGCAATTCCGCCAGGGCGCGGCGCAACTGCCCGCCGTGCCGGAGACAGCCATCTCCGAGGTGGAGGAGCTGCACCATGCCTACGTCGAGATGATCGTGGCACTGGAGCGGTCACGCGAGCAGATCGTGCGCGCCGGCAAGCTGGCGGTGGTCGGCGAGATGGCAGCCATCATGGCGCACGAGGTGCGTACGCCGATGGGTATCGTGCGCAGCTCGGCCCAGTTGCTGGAGCGGCAACCCAACTTGGGCGAAAAGGAACGCGAGCTGATCGGCTTCATCATCAGCGAGACCGAGCGACTTAACCGTTTGGTGACGATGCTGCTGGAGTGTGCCCGCCCGCAGCCGCCCGACTTCAGGCCGCACGATCTGCACGCCATCATCGACGGCGTGCTGGGCCTGCTCGCCTCCCGCGCTGAAAACGCCGGAGTCACCCTGACCCGTGAGGCCTCCGAGATGGAGATGGTGCTCGACTGCGACCGCGAGCAGATGATGCAGGTATTTCTGAACCTGATCCTCAACGCGCTGTCTTTCGTCGGTGCGGGTGGCCGGGTGGCCGTGAGCACGTATCGTGACGCCGAGGCCCTGTGGGTCAGCGTGGTGGACGACGGGCCGGGCGTAGCCGAGGCGCTGCGGCCGCTGGTCTTCGATCCCTTCTTCAGTCGGCGCGAAGGAGGCATCGGCCTGGGCCTGACCATCGTGCAGCAGATCGTGCAGGTGCATGGCGGTGAGATCGGCATCAGCGAGAGCGCCTGGGGTGGTGCCGCTTTCAACCTTCGATTCAAGACGCAATAGGCAACAGCAGATGAGCGTGAAGCGGATCCTCGTGGTCGATAACGAAGCCAAGATGCGACGCATCCTTGAGCTGGCGCTGAAGAACATGGGCCACCATGTGGAGCAGGCCGCCGATGGCGAAGAGGCTCTCGCTGCGATCGAGCAGGGGGTCTTCGACCTGGTGCTGACCGACTTGCGCATGCCGCGCATGGATGGCATCGGCTTGCTCAACGCGCTGCGCGAACGCAAGGTCGAGGTGCCGGTGATCGTGCTTACCGCCTACGGCACGATCGAAACCGCGGTGACGGCGATGAAGCTCGGGGCGGTCGACTACATCATCCGGCCGTTCGAGATGGAGACCATCGAGCTGGCAGTGAACCGGGTGCTGGCAATGCAGACCGTGCAGCGCGAGAACCAGTTCCTCAAGGACGAGTTGTCCAGGGGCTGGGACGAATTCATCGGCGTCAGCCAGTCCATGCAGGCGCTGTATGAACTGATCCAGCAGATCGCGCCTTCGCGCAGCAACATCTTCGTGGTGGGCGAGACCGGCACCGGCAAGGAGCTGGTGGCGCGCGCGCTCCATCGCGCCTCCGGACGCAAGGGCCTGTTCGTGCCGATCAACTGCGCCGCGATTCCGGCCGACTTGCTGGAGAGCGAGCTGTTTGGCCACAGCAAGGGCGCGTTCACCGGTGCCGTCAGCGAACGCATCGGCAAATGCGAGTTGTCCAGCGGCGGCACCATCTTCCTCGACGAAATCACCGAGATGCCGCTGGCGCTGCAGGCCAAGCTGCTGCGCGTGCTGCAGGAAGGCGTGATCGAGCGACTCGGTGCGAATGCCTCGATCGCCGTCGACCTGCGCGTGATAGCAGCGACCAACCGCGACCCGCAGGCCGCCATCGACGCGGGTCAGTTGCGCCGCGACCTTTACTTCCGCCTCAACGTGGTACGGGTCGACGTGCCGTTGTTGCGCGATCGGCTGGGTGACATTCCGCTGCTTGCCGAGCACTTCCTGCACCACTACGCGCTTGAGCTGGGGCGGCGCACACCGCGACTGGCGGCGTCGGCCATGAAACGTCTTGAAGACTATGCCTGGCCAGGCAACGTGCGTGAACTGGAAAACCTGATGGAACGCGCCGTTGTGCTGTGCCGCGGTGAGGAAATCCTGCCCGAACACCTGCCTGCCGAAATTGCACCGGTGGCTGACAAGGTCGCGCCGGTATCCGCAGCGCAGCCGTTGTCCGATGCTGGCACTTCTCTGTCGCTGAAGACCCATGTCGAGTCACTGGAACGCCAGCTGATCGAAGCCGCCTTGCAGCGCAGCGACAACAACAAGGCCGCCGCCGCGCGGCTGCTTGAAGTCAGTGAACGGGCGCTCTGGTACAAGGTCAAGCGTTACGGGTTCTGAGCGGGTTGGCGGCCTCGCTGTGGCACGAAAATCATGCTGGCGGCTTGACGATCCCCACATGCAGCACGCATCGCCAGATTCAGCCGACAACCATTGATCCGAGGATTTTCCGGGTGGAATTGCCATTGTCTCCAGAGCAGTGCGGGCATGCCGAGGCGCGTCGCCGCGCGCGCGATGTGTTTGGCATCCTGCTGCTTCTGTATTCGCTGATCCTCTACCCGCTGCTGCGTGCGGATCGCTACTACAACGATGACCTGAAGCGGGCCCTGGTCGGTCGTGCCGGCTGGGATTCCAACGGGCGGCCGCTGACGACGCTGCTCATGCGCATGCTGCAGAGCTATGACCACGCGATGCTCGATATCTCGCCGCTGCCCCAGGTCGGTGCGGTCGCGATCCTGGCCTGGGTGGGCGTGCTGCTGGCGCGCCGATACTCGATCGGCTCGTCATGGATGGCGGCGCTTGCCGCTTTCCCGCTGGGCGCACAGCCGTTTTACCTGGAGAACCTTTCGTTCAAGTTCGATGCCCTGAGCATGAGCCTTGCCATGCTGCTGGCCGTCCTTCCGATATTGCAGCTGCACGATGGCCGGCGCGCCTGGTGGATCGGGGTGCTGGCCCTTTTCGGGAGTCTTTGCTTCTATCAGCCAGCGATCAATGCCTACCTCGTGTTCGTGCTGGTCGAATGGGTGATGCTGCAACTGCAGCGGGTACCTCCCTCCCTGCTGGCGAAAAAAATGACCGGGCGCCTGATGCAGGCCGGCATGGGCATGCTGATTTACTACCTGGTTGTCGGCATACACATCAGTGGCTGGGTGAAGCATTCCTCCGAGAGAATTCACGGTTGGCGCGAGGTGCCCTTGCTGTTGACCCACTTCGTCGATTTCTACGACTACGTCGGGAGCAGTTTCAACGGCCACTGGTGGATGTATTTCGGCCCGCTACTGGTGGCACTCGCATGCTTTCCCGTCGTCATCGGCATACGTCATGCGCTCAGCTTCCACACCGCACGCCGGGCAACGCTGACGGCGCTGCTTTGCCTCGCGGCCGTGCTGACGCCGTTGGCTGCGCTGGTCGCCGCGCTCGGCCCGATGCTGCTGTTGCGCCAGCCCGAGATCGGGCCGCGCGTGTTGATGGGGCTTGGTGCTGTGCTGGCCGGCGCGCTGGTGGTGATGCAGGCGGCGTTGCATCAATGGCGCCGTTCACCCAAATGGGCAATCGCGGCGGCGTGCATGCTGGCGCTGGGCATGTGCGTACTGGCCAGCGCCTGCGGCAACGCCGCCAGTGCCCAGAAAAACTATGAAGACCGCATCGCGAGCAACCTGGCCGACGATCTCGCCCGGTTGAAGTCGAGCCGGGGGATTCATGCCTTTTTGCTGGACGGCACGGCGGGCTATTCGCCGGTCACCGCCCACGTGATCAAGCAGCTACCACTGGCACGCGCCCTGGTGCCGTCGTATCTCAGTTCCGACCATAGCTTTCAGACGCCCGACTTTCTTGCGTTCTACATCTCGGACCTGACCAATCTGCAGGCACACGACAAGGTGCCTGCACAGTCGCTGGTATCGTCCCTGCTGGCGCGTGCCTGCCTGGTGCCGGCCGATGTGATCACGGCCCACTACCTGATCTACGTCTTCGGCGACACCGCGCTGGTTCGGTTGGGAGTGCCAGCCAGGTCACCCGAATGCAGGGGCTGAAAGCAGCCCGGAAGGACAGCGCTCAAGACAGGCTGTCGACGTCTGCTGGGGGTTTCCGGCGCGAGACGGTGGAGCCATTGACGAACGCTCTGGCGACGCCACCTCCGACATTTCTTGCAGACAAAGTTTGCAGACTGCAAGGAATGCATGCCGAAAAATTCATCAGCCAGCCGGGCAAAAGTCACCGATTCAATGACTTGCACGGTTGGCGCGAATCTCGCTTGGCGTTGCGGTTGAATCTCCCCCTTCCCGATGCCGAATGCCCGCCGTTGATCAATTCATCATTCGCGATTCCCGTCCATGGCGGCTGAGCCGCGGTGGCGTGAAATCACCGCGCCCTTCACTTTTGATCGGCGTGCGCGCCAGTGATGCGGGTGAAGCCGCCCTGCAGGCAGCTGCGTATCTGGCCCAGCTCTGCGCCAGCGCCGGACGATCGGTGCGAACAGCGTGTCACGCCATCCGGGGGAATGGGCGTTGACTGCCGCCGGGATCGCCGCCGCACCTTCGCTGATCTCCGTGGTCATGCCGGCCTACAACGAGGAGGACACCCTCGGTATCACCTTCAAGCGCCTGGAGCAGACGTTCGCGGGCACGCCGCATGAATGGGAGCTGGTCTTTGTCAACGACGGCAGTGAGGACCATACCCTGCAGCAAGCCGCCAGCTATCGGCCAACCGCGTTCCGCATGGTCGTGGTCGATTTGTCGCGTCACTTCGGCAAGGAGGCGGCACTCAGCGCCGGCTTGCGTGCCGCCTCCGGCGATGCCGTGATTCCGCTTGACGCCGACTTGCAGGACCCGCCGGAATTGCTGCTCGAGATGATCGCCCGCTGGGAAAGCGGGGCCGAGGTGGTGGTGGCAAAGCGTGCCAGCCGGAGTTCTGACTCGTGGGGAAAACGGATCTCGGCGAATCTGTTCTACCGCACCTTCAACATGATCTCGGACGTTCCCATCCCTGAAAATGTCGGCGACTTCCGGCTGATGGACCGGGCCGTGGTGGACGCCATCAACAACCTTCCCGAGAACCGACGCTTCATGAAAGGCCTGTTCGCCTGGGCCGGCTTCCGTACCGAGGAAATGGAATACGTACGGCCCGCCCGCGCGGCCGGACAAACCAAATTCAACGGCTTCCGCTTGATGAGTCTGGCGATGGAGGGTGTCACCTCGTTCTCCACGGCACCGCTCCGGCTGGTGACCTGGGTCGGCGGCAGCGTGGCCATCGCGTCGATCCTCTATGGCGCCTTCATCGTCGCGCGCACGCTGGTTTACGGTATCGATCTGCCCGGTTTCGCTTCGGTGGTATCCCTCGTTGCGTTCCTGTCAGGCATCCAGTTGCTCGGCCTTGGCATCGTCGGTGAGTACGTCGGGCGAACTTATATCGAGTCGAAATCGCGCCCTCCCTATGTCATTCGCAAGGTGTACCGATCCGATGCCGACTGACAGACAGCACTCGCCGATGCATGCCATTCGAGGCTTCATGGTCAATCGTCTGAACAGGCACGGGATCGGGCGCCAGCTGGCCTTTTACCTGGTGGTCGGGATCATCCAGCTGGTGGTTGACTGGCTGTGCTTTGTGCTGCTCACAGCCTCGGGCATGCCGGTGGCGCCGGCCAACGTGATCGCGAGAGTGTGCGCCGCCGTGCTCGGTTTCGCCGCGAACGGCACGCTGACCTTCAAGGCCCGGCTCAGGCGAGCTCATCTTGCCCGCTTCGTGGCCGCGTGGATTCCGCTGACACTGGCCAATACGTTGGCGATCTGGGCACTCGAGGCGGTCGGTGGACTTCACCTCACCTGGCTGATCAAGCCGCTGTTCGACGCCTTGACCGCCGGCGCCGGCTTCCTGGTGGCAAGGCACTGGGTCTTCCGGGCTCACCCGAGCGAGCCTGAAGCGGGGCAAGTCACCCTGCATGGGGAGACTGCGCCGGGCAACGCGCGCCGTTCGAGCGAAGCCGCTACCGACGAGGTCGATGGCAGATAGCGGTAATGGCTTGTCGTGATCCTGTGGACCTGTCTGCGGGAACTCAGGCCGCACCGCCGCACGCGCTGCTCATCCCATCAAGGCGGGGCACGCGCGCGGGCCCTGGCCAGGGCCGATCAAGGCGTTCAGTTCCTGGGTGGCGGGAAGGAGGGTGGCTCCCCCGCCTTGCTTGTGGCCCAGTGACGATTGGCCGAGCTGCCCAGGGTGTAGTGCAGCTTGCCGCCGTGCTGAATCAGGCTCGGACTCAACCAGGGCTGGTCAACGGCTTGGTCGTCCAGGGTGAGCGACTGCACCCATGGCGTGGAGGCCGAAGCCGCTGGCGCCTCGACCACGACGTCGCCGCCGCTGCCATGGATCACGGCGCGTGGAAACAGCGGGCTGCCCAGCAACAGCTCGGCACGGCCGGGAATCTCGGGGTACATGCCGAGCGCCGCCCAGACATACCAGGAGGACATTTCCCCCAGATCGTCATTGCCGGGAATGCCGTCGGGCGCGTTCTTCCAGAGTTGGTTGACCACGATGCGCACGGCGTCCTGCGTTTTCCAGGGCTGACCGGTGTAGTCGTAAAGCCAGGGGGTAGCCACCGAGGGCTCGTTGTTGAGTTCGGCGTGAAGTGGGCCGGCGTTGGTCAGCGCCCATTTACCCTGCTGATCATGGAAAAACGCCTCCAGCCGCTGGGTGGCGGCGGCTTTGCCGCCGAGCTTCTCGAACAGGCCGTGGACGTCGAAGGGAATCATCCACAGATAGACCGCCGCACTGCCCTCGACAAAGCCGTCGTCACTGGCCGGATCGAACGCGGGCCAGCTGCCGTCGACATGGCGGTTCTGCAGATAGCCACCGTTCGGGGTGGCGGCGGGATTGAAGATATTGCGCCAGTAGCCGGCACGGGTGAGCCAGCGCCGGGCGCCGGCCTGATCGCCGACGTGTCCGGCCAGTTCGGCCAGTGCAAAGTCAGCCGTGGCATCCTCCAGCGTTTCGGCGGCGCCAGCCCAGGCATGTGAGGTGGTGGCGATGTAATGCAGTTTCTGCCATTGGTCCAGTGAGGGGCGCTGGCCCACGCATTCGACATGGCAGCCGTCGTCGCTGAGATCGTGGGCGGTGACCACGGTGGCGGCCTTGACCAGTGACGCGTAGGCGCCGCGCAGATCGAAGTCGTGACCACCGAAAGCGACGATGTCGGCCAGTGCCGGTGCCGCTGGATCGCCACTCATCACGTGGGTGCCGCCGGAATTGTGCGTCCAGCGATCCCACTCACCATGGTTCTGCAGGGCCTGATGGTAGAGCGACTGGGCGATGTCGCTGCCGCGCCGGGGGGCGAGCCAGGTCACCAGCTGCAAGTGCGAGCGATAGATGTCCCAGCCGGAGAAGTTGGCGTATTGGGCGTGCTGATCCGCCGCAACATGGTGGGTCCGCTGGTCGAAGCCGCGGTATTCGCCGTTGCTGTCGCTGTAGATATTCGGATGCATCATCACGTGATACAGCGCGGTGTAGAACGTGCTGCGCTGATCAGGTGTGCCGCCGTCGACGGCAATGCCTCCCAGCGCCTTGTTCCAGGCCATTTCGGCCTGCCTGCGCAGATCGACAAACGTGGTTGAGGGAGGGGCCTCGGCCTGCAGGTTGGCGCGGGCATTGGCCAGACTCACATAGGAAATGCCCACTCGCATGCCGACAGTCTTGCCCGTGCGGCCGAATTCCAGCCAGGCACCGGAGCCCTTGCCGATGTCAAAAAAGCCCTTGTCTCCATAGCCGGTGCCACCGCTGGCGTGCGTGCTGCCGACGGTCACCTTGGCGTCCTGCCAACTGCCACCGGGTTGGAAGGGCTGGTCGAAGCGGGCAACGAAATACAACGTGTAATAGCTGCGGCGATCAGCCTTGGCCAGGTAACCGCAGAAATTGCCACTGGTCACCGCCCCGCTGACTGTCTGACCGGCCGCATCGACGCTGACATGGGCGGCGCTGCTACCCACTTCCGAATCGGAGGTGCGGATCAGCAGGTTGGCTGGCTTGCCTGTAGGAAAGGCGAAGCGTGCCATTCCGCTGCGCGTCGCGGCGGTCAGTTCCACCTTGACGCCATTGGCGAGTTTGACGGCGTAATAGCCGGCACGGGCTGTTTCGTCGGCGTGGCTGAAGTCGCTGGCGTAGCGGCTGTCGGTGGCATCGTCGGCGGGCGAACTGGTGACCGGCACGGTGACCGGCATCAGCGGGATATCCCCACTGGCACCGGCACAGCCGGTGCCGGAAAGGTGGGTCAGCGCAAAGCCGCGGATGCGTGTGGCCTGGTACTGATAGCCGCCTGGCGCGGCGGTGCGATTGTGCTTGCCGCGCGTGTTCTCAGGGCTGAACTGCAGCATGCCGAACGGACGCACCGCGCCGGGAAAGGTGTTGCCGCCATTCGCGCTGCCGATCAGCGGATTGACCGCTGCCGCAGGGGATTGGTCGGCACCCTCGGCGGAGGCTGAGGGTGCGGCGAGCAGCACGGAGATGAGTGCGGCAGTACAAAGCTGGCGCAAACCAGTGAACATCGCGGTGACTCCAGTCAGGGCGTTGGGCTAGCTACGCCGCATCGGCGCATCGGCAGGGGACGAATCAGCGCGGAACCAGCGGTAGCAGTTCATGGCAGGCGCCCATGGTGTGGTAGTCGGTCTTGCCGGCGGGGCTCTTTTCATCATCGAGCTTGCGGTTGTCCCGGCTCAGGATGCGGTACCAGGCGCCGTAACGATGGTCGACGAAATGTTGCCAGGCGTAGGCCCACAGTTTCTCGTACCAGTCGTCGTACACGGCCAGCCCGGTACGGGCATGCAGCAGCGCCGCGGCGGCGATGGATTCGGCCTGGACCCAGAAATACTTGTCGTCGTCGCACACGCTGCCATCGGGTGCGAAGCCGTAGCAGATGCCGCCGTACTCGCTGTCCCAGGCACGTGCCAACGCGGTGTCGAACAGATGCATGGCGGTGGGCAGCAGCCATTTTTCATCGCGGCCGCGTTCGAGCAGCAGCGGCTCCAGGATCAGCAGCAGCTTGGCCCACTCGGTCTGGTGGCCGGGCTGGAATCCCCACGGCTTGAACAGATGCCTGGGATCGTCGCGGTGGTAGTTCCAGTCGATGTTCCAGTCACGATCGTAGTGTTCCCACACCAGGCCGTCGGCCTGGGTTGCCTGACGGCGCGTCATGTGATCGGCAAGGGTCAGTGCGCGATCAAGATAACGCGGTTCGTCACTGGCTTCATACGCTGCCAGCATCGCCTCGCACAGGTGCATGTTGGCGTTCTGGCCGCGGTAGTCACTGAACTGCCAGTTCGTATCCGCCTCGTCGCGGTACAGGCCGGCCTCGGCATCCCAGTAATGTGTCTCGAGCAGTTGCCAGGTTTCGTCCATCCACGCGGCGGCCTCGACGATGCCGGCCTTGCGCGCGGTGGCGTAGGCGAGCAGCACGAAGGCGACACCATAGGCATGGTTGGTGCGGTCGTCGGGTTGGCCATCGAGGATGGTCCATGCGTAGCCGCCACTGGCTGGGTCGCGATGCACGTCGCGCAGGTAGCGCAGGCCATGGCGTGCTGCCTCGACGTATTCCCGCTCGGGCACGCCGGGTTGGCCGAACTCGATCGCCGCCATCGCGTAGTTGAAGACAAAGCGCGTGCTGCTGACCAGATGACGATGATGACGATCGTAGATCGTGCCGTCGTCCTTGAAGTAGTGGAAGAAGCCGCCCGCTGGATCGATCGCACGCGGGTGATAGAACGCCATCGTCTGCGCGATGTGCTGGCGCAGGAAGGCGGCGCTGTGAAAGTCAGGGACGGACGTATTTATGGCTGCTGCTCCATGAAGGCAAGTACCTCGGCACCGCTGGGCATGGCCGAAAACGAACCCTTGCGGGTGACGGTGAGCGCACCGGCGGCCGCGGCGAAACGCAGCATGGCGTGCAGGCGCGGCAATTCGGTTACCAACCGATCGAGTCGATCCGGGCCAGTGGGCAGTTCGGCCAGGCAGCACAGCAGGCCGCCGACGAAGGCATCACCGGCGGCCGTGGTGTCGACCACGTCGACCGCGTAGCCGGGCAACTCACCGTCGGCATCGGGGTGGAACCAGCGCAGGGGCTTGCCGCCGTCGGTTACCACCAGCAGGCGCGTGCGGCCCAGCCAGAAACGGTCGAGCGTGGCCTGTTCGCCATCCACCGCCAGCCACGCAAACTCCTCGGCGCTGAGCTTGACCACGTCGGCAAGGTGCAGGGCCGGCCATACCAGCGGAAGCGGATCGACCCCAGTTTCCCATAGCGCCGGACGCAGATTCAGATCGAAGCTGACCAGCGCGCCGGCGCCGTGCGCGCGCTGCATGCCTTCGCGTGTGGCGGCAGCCAGGGTCGGCTCGGTCATGCTGTTGGAGCACACGTGAAACAACCCCAGTCCGCGAAAGGTATCGGGCCGAAAGTGGGCGGCGCGAAACAGCAGGTCGGCCGACGGTCCGCGGTAGAAGCTGAAGCTGCGCTCGCCGGTCGCGTCCAGGGTGACGAAGGCCAGCGCGGTATTCGCCTGATCGGTGCGCACGACGTCATCGGTGCCGACGCCGGCGCGCTGCAGGCTGTTCAGCAGGAAGTCGCCGAAGCGGTCCTTCGCCAGCATGCCGGCGAAGCGCGCGCTGCCACCCAGTCGCGCCGCGGCGACCGCGACATTCGCCGGCGCTCCGCCGGCGAAGGGGACGAAGTGCCGGGCAAAGCCGTGGCCATCGAGGCCCTCGGCGTGGAAGTCGATCAGGGCCTCGCCGAAACACAGGATGGGACGCATGCTGGTGCCTGCCGTTGAGCTTGAGGAGGGCAGCACCACCTAGTCGATGCTGCGCACGCGTGAGCCGCTGACGCCGTAGAACAGGATATACAGATAGCACAGCAGCGGCAGGATGAAGGCGTGTTGCAGCCCGATATTGTCGGCCAGCACCCCTTGCAGATAGGGCACGATCGCGCCACCGACGATGGCCATGATCAGCAGGCTGGAGGCCTTGCTGGTCATCGGTCCCATCCGCTCGATGCCGAGTGCGAATATGGTCGGGAACATGATCGAGTTGAACAGGCCGATGGCAATGATGCTGACCATCGCCATGTCGCCGGTGCTCAGCATGGTGGTGCCGACCAGCAGGACATTGATCCCCGCAAACGTCGCCAGCAGCTTGCGCGGCGAAATCTTCGCCATCAACGCCGATCCGATGAAGCGACCGATCATCGCGCCGCCCCAGTACCAGGACACATACTTGGCGGCTTCCTGCTCGCTCAGATGGCCGATGTCCGGCATCGACAGGTAATTGATCATGAAGCTGCCGATCGAGACCTCGGCACCCACGTAGAAAAAGATGCCGAGCACGCCGAACAGCACATGCGGGTGGCGCAATACGTCGGCAAAGCTGTGGCGTTCGTGGTCGCCCTTGTCGGTTGCCTCGGTCAGTGCCGGCAGGCGGAACAGCCACACAAACAAGGCGAGCAGGAACAGCACCACGGCTAGGCCGATGTACGGACCTTGCACCGCCTGTGCCTGCTGGGTCTGGTAGGCGAGTTGGTCGACCGGTGCCAGCGTCGCCAGTTCGGTCGGGCTCTTCACTACATTGGAAAGGATCAGCAACCCGCCGAACCATGGCGCCAGGAAGGTGCCGAACGAGTTCAGCGCCTGCGCCAGGGTCAGCCGGCTGGAGCTGGTCTTCTCCGGGCCGAGCAGGGCGACGTACGGATTGGCCGCGACCTGCAAGACGGTGATGCCGGTGGCCAGCACGAACAGCGCGCCGAGAAAGGCCGGGTACAGATGCAGGCCGGCAGCCGGCCAGAAGCCCAGCGCGCCGACACCGGCGATGGCCAGGCCCGCCACGATGCCTTTCTTGTAGCCGAGTGCCGCGACCAGTCGCCCGGCAGGCATCGCCATCAGGAAGTACGCGCCGAAAAAGGTGAACTGCACCAGCATCACCTGGGCGTAGCTGAGCTGGAACGTGGATTTCAGATGCGGGATCAGGATGTCGTTGAGGCAGGTGAGGAAGCCCCACATGAAAAAGATCGTGGTCAGTACGCCCAGCGCCAGCGGAAACGTGGTGTAGCGGGCACTCTCGGTGCCGCCATTCGGTACGGGCGCAGGGGTGGGCGCAACAGCAAAAGCCATGGTGATTTCCCGAATCGGAGGGGGTTGCAGGGCGGGCTGGCGGACGGAGCCACCATCCAGCGAACGCTGAAATGTAACCGTTTCCATGCGCGGGCCCATCACGCGGTGCAACATGCCTGTCGGCAGTGCTACCGTCTGCGCTTGCCAGGTCTGAAGGGGAGTGTGTCGATGCAACGATTCGGGTTTGTCGGGCTTATGTTGCTGGCGCTGGCGATCAGTGCGCCTGCGCTCGCCGGCGCGGGTCACGCGGATGAGGTTGATCCGCGCATTGGCACCGGTGGTGACGGCCACACCTTTCCCGGCGCCACGGTGCCGTTCGGGATGATCCAGCTGTCGCCGGATACGGCGATGCCCGACTTCAAGCACGCCTACAAATGGGCTGCCGGCTACCAGTACGGCGACCCGACAATCATGGGCTTCTCGCATACCCACTTCTCCGGCTCCGGCCATTCGGATCTGGGCGACGTGCTGGTGATGCCGATCAGCGGCGCGGTGCGACTCGATCCAGGTGATGCGAGCAAGCCGGGCAGCGGTTACCGCTCGCGCTTTTCGCATGACAGCGAGGTGGTGCAGGCCGGCTACTACGCGGTGACGCTCAGCGACTACGGCGTGCGCGCCGAACTCACGGCGGGGCGGCGAGTGGGCTGGCATCGCTACAGCTTCCCGGCGAACCAGTCGGCCCATGTGCTGCTCGACTTGCGCCCGAGCATTTACGACTACCCGGGCAAGGTGCTGTGGGCCAGCCTGCGCGTGCGGCCCGATGGCGCGGTGACCGGTTGTCGTGAGACCCGCGGCTGGGCGCCGGGACGCGTGCTTTGCTTCGCGATGCGCTTCTCGCAGCCGATGACCTCGCGCGAGCTGTACAACCGCGAGACTGAAATCGTCTACAAGGGTTTCGCCGGGCCCGGCAATCGGCCGGAAGATCATGATGCGCAGAACGGCCGTGCGCTGGAGGGCGTGTTCGATTTCGGCAAGTTGAGCAAGCCGCTGGAAGTGAAGGTGGCGATTTCATCGGTGAGCGAAGCCAATGCGTTGGCCAACCTCGAGCAGGATGGCAAAGGCTGGGATTTCGATGCGCGTCGCGCCGAGGCGACTGCAGCGTGGAACAAGGCGCTGGCGGTGATTGATGTCGATGCGCCGAAGTCAGACCGGACCATGTTCTACACCGCGCTTTACCACGCCATGCTGGCGCCGACGTTGAGCATGGATGCCAACGGCGAATACCGTGGCCCGGACCATGCCGTGCACCGGGCGCAGGGCTTCGAGTTTTATTCGAGCTGGTCGCTGTGGGATGTGTACCGCGCGCAGCAGCCACTGGTCGTGTTGCTCGATCCGAAGCGCAGCACGGATCTCATCCGCTCGCTGATCGCCGCCGGCCAGGCCAGCCCGTTCGGCATCCTGCCGGTGTGGGCGTATCAGGGCCTGGAAACGTGGTGCATGATCGGCTACCACGCGTTGCCGGTGATCGCTGATGCGTACGTCAAGGGCGTGCGCGGTTTCGACGCCGATGCAGCGCTGAAGTTGATGGTCGCCAGCGCCACCTATGGTCCCTACGGCGACGTTGCTGACTACATGAAGCTCGGCTACGTGCCGATCGACCATGAGCCGGAGGCAGCGTCGAAGACGCTTGAGTACGCCTACGATGACTGGTCGCTGGCGCAGATGGCCGGCGCGATGGGCAAGCGCGGCATCTCTGCCACGTTCACGAAACGGGCGGGCAACTGGCGCAACGCCTGGGATCCGAAGACCGGTTTCATGCGGGCCCGGTTGAGCAACGGGCAGTTTCGCGAGCCGTTCGACCCGACCTTCGCCGGCTACGGCAGCGACTACACCGAAGGCAATGCCTGGCAGTACTCGTGGTACGTGCCGCAGGATGTGTCCGGGTTGATCCAGGCAATGGGCGGCGATGCAAAGTTCATGACCAAGCTCGACCAGGTGTTCGATGCGAAGGTCGACCCGGCGCATTTCAAGAACGTCGAAGACGTCACGGGTCTGATCGGCTGGTACGCGCATGGCAACGAACCGAGCCACCACATCGCCTATCTCTACGACTATGCAGGCGCGCCGTGGAGGACCCAGCAGCGGCTGA
>JBBQQL010000011.1:0-45897 GCA_038215995.1 Lysobacterales bacterium | reverse complement strand
GCTCACCGAAGGGGTGAAGCTGGCCTTGATCTCGATGGATTCCACCCTGCGCTCCAACCTCAGCGTGGGCATGCCGCTGGATCTGCTGGTCTACCGCAACGACAGCATCGACGGCGTGGAAACGCACCGCATCGGCGAAGGTGACCCGTACTTCCACATGATTCGCGAACGCTGGTCGGCGGCGCTGTCGCAGGCCCATCGACAGATTCCCGTACCGGACTGGCTGGACGGCGCGGCGACGCTCGGGGCCGTGTCGCCGATCAAATCATCGAACCCCGCGGGCTGACCCGGCGTCAGAGCAGCGCGGCGGCGTAGTAGTCGCCATGGCGGCTTACCTGCACGGGTAGACCGAAGGTCTCGGACAGCGCGGCATCGGTGAGGGTGTCCGCCTTGCGGCCCTGCTTCAGCACCCGGCCCTCGCGCAACAGCAGCACGTTGTCGATCTCCGGCAGGATCTCCTCGACATGATGCGTCACCAGCAGCAAGGTCGTGCCGCTGCACGCCAGTTCGCGCAGGCCTTCCAGGAAATGACGGCGGCTGGCGATATCCAGTCCGCTGCATGGCTCGTCCAGCAACAGCGCCCGCGGCCGATGCACCAGCGCCCGCGCAATCATCACCCGCCGCGCCTCGCCGGTGGAAAGCGTGGCCATGGTCCGCCCGATGAGGTGCGCGGCGCCGACCTGGACCAGCGCTTCGTGCGCGCTGTCGCGCATCGATGCGGTAACCCGGTGCTGGCTGGCCAGGCCGCGCGCGGCGAAGAAGGCCGACACCACTGCGTCGAAAACCTCCACCGGCGTGTCACTGGTGTAGTCGAGCTGCAGGCTGGGCGACACGATGCCGATCAGCCGGCGCAGCTCCGCCACCGCCCAGCGCTGCTCACCGAAGATGCGCACGCTGGCCGCGCCCTGCTCCTGCGCCAGCGGATAAAGCTGGCGCGCCACCAGCTTGACCAGGCTCGACTTGCCCGAGCCATTGGGCCCGAGGATGGCGGTGTGCTGGTGCGCCGCGATGCGCAAGCTGAGCCGGTCCAGCACCCGTCGCTGACCCTGCATCACGCTGACCTGATCGATCTCGAGCAAGGCCGGGTCCGCGACAGCGGTATCGATTGCCTGGTCGGTGCTCATGCCGTTGCCTGTTCCCGTCGGCATAAGCCGAAAGGGATCATTTTCCATGGCTATCGCTCAATCGGCCATCGGCCATCGCAATCAGGCGAGCCGGCTTGCTACGCGTCTCCCCCCTCGAGCCGGCACACCCCGCATGCCCCGCCCGACGGCCACCATCGCGCCGGGCAGCATCAGGCTGAACGGGAGCCATCATGTGCATGACCTTGCGCCCTTGTCGTGGCGCGCCGGGAAGCGAATAATTCGCGCGCTGCAATGCGCAACCCCCCGCCGCGCAACCCGAACCGCCCTCTGAGCCGACCTGCATGGCAACAGCCGGTGGGCAGTTCGCTCCAGGAAACCCCTTCGTGACCTTGTCGACTGGGGACGAGACCGTGGCATCGGCTATCCCAGCGCCGGCGCAAGTCTTTCCCGACTACCGCGTGACTTCGCTGATCGTTGCCTGCGCCATTTTCATGGAGCAACTGGACGCGACCGTACTGGCCACCGCCCTGCCCACGATGGCGCGTGACTTTCAGGTCAGTGCGCCATCGATGAGCATCGCGATGACGGTGTACCTGCTGGCGCTGGCGATCCTGATACCGGCCAGCGGCGCGGTGGCCGAGCGTTTTGGCACCAAGCGCGTATTCAACACCTCGATTGCCGTGTTCGTGCTCGGCTCGATCGCCTGCTCGTTCGCCGCCAGCCTGCCGATGATGGTGGCCGCGCGCCTGTTGCAGGGCGCCGGCGGCGCGATGATGGCGCCGATCGGACGGCTGATCGTGCTGCGCACGGTGGAGCGTCGACACCTGGTATCGGCGATGTCGTGGACGCTGATCCCGGCCTTCCTCGGCCCGCTGATGGGACCACCGCTGGGCGGCTTCATCGTCACCTACCTGGACTGGCACTGGATCTTCTACATCAACGTGCCGATTGGCGCGCTTGGCTACTGGCTGGTGCGCTGCTACATTCTGGAGATTCCGGCCAGCGCGCAACCGGTGCGCTTCGACCTGTCCGGCTTTGTGCTGTGCGGGGTCAGCCTGGGCAGCCTGCTGTTCGGTTTCGAGATGATCGGCCAGAGTGCCGACCTGATCCGGGCACTGACCCTGATTGCGCTGGGCAGCACGGCGGGACTGGGTTATCTGTGGCACGCCCGCCGCCGCCGCAATCCGCTGCTGGACTTGTCCCTGCTGAAGATCGACTCGTTCCGGCTGTCGGTGATCTCAGGCTCGCTGATGCGCATCACCCAGGGCGCGCAGCCGTTCCTGCTGCCGCTGATGTTCCAGATCGGCTTTGGCCTGAGCGCGGTGCGCAGTGGCGAACTGATCCTGGCCACCACGCTGGGAGCGATCGTGATGCGCAGCCTGACTCCGGGCCTGCTGCGCCGGGTCGGTTTTCGCCGCGGCATGCTGGTCAACGGCGTGCTTTCCAGCCTGGGCTATGCGGTATGCGCGCTGTTTCGCCCGGAGTGGCCGTTCGCGCTGATGTTCGGACTGTTGTTCTGTTGCGGCGCCTTCATGTCGTTCCAGTTCGCCGCGTACAACACGGTGGCCTACGAGGCGATGCCGACCGAGCGGGTGAGCGCGGCGAGCAGCATGTACACCACGTTGCAGCAGTTGATGCTGTCAGTCGGCATCTGCATCGGCGCGCTGGTGCTGAAGTTGAGCATGGGCGTGAGCGGGCATGCTCAACTTCAACTGGCGGATTTCTCGATCGCCTTCGTCGTGGTGAGCCTGATCTCGCTCAGCTCGATCCGCTGGCACCTGCGCTTTGCGGCGGATGCGGGGCATGAATTGAGCGGGCATCGACGCCCGGCCTGATGGCGCCGTGCTGAACCGCGCTGGCCGCGGCGGCACAGGCCGCCGCGGCCAGCGATGGCTCTTATTTCGCTGCGGTATAGGTCAGCTCCGCACTGCGATGGTCGATGTGCGACCAGCTTTCCTCAACGGCGGAATTGAGCGACTTGCGGATCGCCATCCCCGCGTCCTTGCCGTACTCGGCCTCGACCATTTTCCACAGCGGCTGCTCGGGATCCTTGCCGAATTCCGCCCAGTTTCTGGAATAGCTCACCACGGCGAAGTCGGGTGCGCCCCGGTCGGCATCCATGATCTGCATGACGGTGTAGTGGTTGGACCAGTTGGACTTGGCCGCGGCTGCCGCGATTTTTCTGATCGCTGCCGTGAACGCCACATTCGCCTCATGCCCCCGCTGCAACTTGAAGTAGGTGATCTCCAGCACGGGGGCCGAAGTCACTTCGTCTTCCTTGGTGTAACTCAGCTCAGGCTTCACTTGCATGAAGGCGCTGGTCTCGCCTTTCAGATGCGGGTTGGCGTCTCGTTGCCAGATGGCGTTGCAGGGCCTGGCCTGTTCATGCAACTCGTCGAAGGTCGCCCAGCTGAGCGGGTCGGTCACGTAGGAATACTGATAGGTATCGCCCGTCTCATGCGTCCATGCCGTCCAGCTGTACTTGACCCCATGCTCTGCCAGGCACTTGTTGTAGCTCTTGACGCCTGCCTCGTAGGCCTGTTGGTCCGCCGGTGCCACTACGTCGGTGTAGTCCCGCATGACGCTTGCCTGCTCCATATCGGCGGCCCGCGTGGCAGCCACGCCTGTCAGCAACAACACCGATACCATGCACAAAGACACGCTCTTCATAAGAACTCCCCGCAGGGCGGTCGCCCCGCTTCGCTTGCTTGAGACTCCCCCTCTCGAGCTCTCCGCACCCTTGCAGCGCGAAGGCCTGCAGTATGCGCTCAGTCGCGCATGAGATGCGTTGCTGCGGGCAAACACTGCAGTGGCGCCCTTGACGCCGCCCGCCGCGGCCATGAAGATCGGATGATGCAAAGCAACATTCCACGGACGATCCCGATCAAACTGGCGCTTGAGGGCGGCGGCGCGCATGGCGCTTTCACCTGGGGCGTGCTCGACCGACTGCTGGAGCTGCCCGGTCTGCAGATCGAGGCGATCAGCGCCACCAGCAGTGGCGCGATGAATGCGGCCGCGCTGGCCCAGGGTTGGCAGCAGAATGGTGCAGCCGGAGCACGCGAATCGCTCGATGCGTTCTGGCTGAATCTCTCACGCCAAAACGCGATGGCCGATTGGTGGCTGGCGGCGGCAGGCATGTTCGATCCGGGGCTATGGCGCAAGACGCCGAGTGCGCCGATGCAGTCCAATCCCCTGCGCCGGCTGGTGGAAGAGTCGTTCGACATCGAGCTGCTGCGGCACGGACCGATCAAGTTGCATCTGGCCGCCACCCGGGTGCGCGACGGTGCACTGGCCCTGTTCGACAACACCCAGTTGAGTCACGACGCCTTGCTGGCTTCAGCCTGCCTGCCGCAATGGTTCACGGCAGTCGTGATCGACAATGAGGCCTACTGGGACGGTGGCTTTGCCGGCAATCCCGTGCTGGAACCCCTGCTTGGCAGTGGCCCCGACGACTTGCTGTGCGTGTTGCTGCAACCCTTGCAGCACGCCGAGCTGCCGAGCACGGCGCGCGACATCGCCGAGCTGGCAGCGCAAATGTCATTTTCCAGCTCATTCAAGCGCGAGCTGCGCGACCTCGCCCGGACCCGCCAGCGGATTGGCCCGCACGTGATGATCAGCGCCGAAGTGAAACGACTGAAGCGACTGCGCATGCACGTGATCACGCCAGGCGTCGAGTTGAACCTGCGCGAGGGACATTCCGCGGTGGATACCCGCCTGCCGCAGTTGCAGGCCCTGCGTGAACTCGGCCGTGAGGCCGCCGAATCCTGGCTGGCGCTTCACCGAAACGACGTCGGCCAGCGCGAGAGCTTTGCCCTGGCAAACTGGCTTAACTGCGTCTCCTGAGCCTCCACCGCGGTGCCGACAGCGGGCGCGGCGAGGCAGCGCCGATCAGCCCTCGGCGGTGAATTCTTCCCAGGCGCGCACGGCATCGGCGGCGTACATCAGCGACGGGCCGCCGCCCATGTAGACCGCCACTGCCAGCGTTTCCTCAACTTGCGCGCGGCTGGCACCCAGGCGAACCAGCGCCTTGACGTGAAAACCGATGCAACCATCGCAGTGCGTGGCGACACCAATCGCCAGCGCCATCAGTTCCTTGTCTATGGCCGACAACACACCCGGCTGCAATGCTGCCTTGGCCATCGCCGAGAACCCGCTCATGGTGTCAGGCTGGGCGGCGCGGAAGCTGCTGATCGCCTGATTGAGATCCTGGGTGATCTGCTTGTAAGACTTGCTCGACATGGTGCATTCCTTGGGATGTGCGGGACGTTTCCCCAATCTATGCCCGGCGGCAACGATTACCAATGGGTGCGTCCGCATGTCACGGGCAGCCACTCGACGGTTCGGACACATCCACCGGCCTAAGGTGGTATCTCAGGCGCGCGACATCGGGTCGCGCCGGAATCCGGACCATGAGCAGCCAGCCCCCTTCGCGACCCGCCATCCCAAGCGATCTGCCCGCTGACCCCGAGGACGGTTTTGCGCTGTCAGACGACGAACAGCTCGATGTGGAGGAAAAAAAGGCACCTCGCGCTGCTGTACTGCACGAAATCATCCGCCGTTCGGGCGAAGAGGAACTCAAGCGCAGTATCACCGCACTGGGCTGGTCGTCGCTGGCGGCCGGCCTCTCGATGGGTTTCTCGATGGTGGCACGCGGCATCCTGCATCGTTATCTCGACGGCATGCACGGTGCTGCCCTGATCGAGGGGTTTGGCTACACTTTCGGCTTTCTGGTGGTGATTCTGGCGCGCCAGCAGTTGTTTACCGAAAACACCATGACCGCCGTGCTGCCGCTGATGACCAACCCCAGCCTGAACCAACTGGGCTGCCTGCTGCGGCTGTGGTCGGTGGTGCTGCTGGGCAATCTGGTCGGCGTGGCGCTGTTCGCGTTCGGCCTGCTCCACATGCAGCAGTTCGACGACGCCACCCAGCAGGCGTTTTTCAGCATGGGTGAGGAGTTGATGCACAACTCGGTGCTGCAGATGTTCACCAAGGGCATTCTGGCGGGCTGGTTGATCGCCACCATGGTGTGGATGCTGGCCTCGGCAGAGCACTCCCGGGTCCTGATTATCGTGCTCACCACCTACCTGATCGCCATCGGCGGCTTCACCCACATCATCGTCGGCTCGGCCGAAACGCTGTACCTGGTGTTTGCCGGACACCTGAGTTTTTACGACTACGCGTTTCAGTTTGCCCTGCCGACGCTGGCCGGCAATATCGTCGGCGGCAGCCTGATCTTTGCCTTGATCAGTCATGCCCAGGTGCGCAGTGACGTGTCCTAGCCATCGACCCTGTCTGCTGGATGGGTTCAAGGATTTCCGGCCTGTTGAGCATCCGATCAAGGATTCGACTGTCGACCCGTTCGCGCCGATCACCGAGACCATCTGTGCAGACCGAAGATGTTTTCCAGGCCATGTGGCCGTTCCGTGCAGGTCAATCTCTGCAAGCCGCCGGCGCCGCACGCAGGAACATCGGTCAAGCTGGCATTGCCTGGCGCTCGCGGTGGATATATAAACCGATTCGTCGCGAAGGACATCCGATGGGAGAGCAGGATCGGATTTGGCGGTCGCACCGCCTCAAGTTGCATAACCCGACCCAGGTCGGTCTGCGGGGTAGCAAGGCAGCATGGGACTCGTTCTCCACATCGCGACCGGGCAGCCGTCGTCAGTCGCCTCGGCGCGTCTGGCCAGGGTAGTGGCGCAGCCTAAGGCTGCCTGGCCGATCAGACCGCTCAAGATCCAGGCATGGCTTGCGCAGTTCGAAAACAAATTGTTTGTCGGAAAGCTCGAGGATGGGCGGTTCAAGCTAGTGCTCTTGCGACCCACGGTGGGAGCAAAGTTGCGGCGCGGCAGGTCGGTAGTCCTGTCAGGGAGCGTCGAGAACGGAGTCGTCAACGCGCTTCTTCGCCCGCCCGTTTTCTACATGGTATTTGCAGCGCTCTTTACGTTCGCGCTGACTTTCGCGTTCATACTTTCTTATTACGGTCCGTCCAATACCAACAGCGTGCGCTTGTTGCTGGCGGCGATGTTGATCCTGCCCATGGCCGGGCTTGTCCTGGCGTTCCGCATGGAGGCGCACCTCGTGGAAAGCGCGCTGCGCCGGGCTCTCGCAGAGCCCGCGGCAGCCGAATGATTGCCTTGCCGCATCATGGCGAGCGGGATGCCTGAGGTCCGTCTTCATTCGGACGCTACCCCCGCAGAATCCCCTCATCAACGCACTCGAAGGAACCAGCGTGACTCGTGAGATCGTCTTTACGCCCAAAGCCGCCAAGCCGCCAGCGACCTACAGCCAGACGGTCAAGGCCGCAGGCCTGGTATTCGTCTCGGGTACCGCGCCAACCGACCCCGCGACCGGCGACTTCGCAGGCGCGACGATTCAAGAACAGACCCGTCAGTGCCTGACCAACATACAAGCCATCCTTGAGGAAGCCGACAGTTCCCTGGACAAGATTGTCAGCGTCACCATCGTGCTGGCGGACGAAGACGACTTCGCTGGTATGAACGAAGAGTGGCTGAAGTGGTTCCCGTCCAACCCACCGGCTCGCCAGGGTGCCAAGTTGCCGGTACGTGTTCCGGGTCTCAAGGTCTCGATTGCAGCCATCGCTGAGGCCTGACCATCCCGTCACTTCGGGGCCACCCGTTCAAGTCGAACGCTGACCGTCCCTGCCTGGAACTCGAGTGGTTGAAAGCTTGCTCAGTGTCTTGGCCAGCATGGGCATGGTCGATCCCGACCATGCGTGACTCGTTGGCGAAGGTGAACGGGTCGTTGGCAGTTTTCAGGAACGGCAAAAACGCCAGGACGCGGACGACTCAAGCCACCCTGACATACCCGGGAGCGGCCCCGGCAATGGACGAACCCAAGCGTCCGCGGCTCCATCCATTGACGAACGTGCGCAGCTTGCCGCCCACCACGGTCACCACCGGGCGACCGGCCAGGCGCATCGACGGCGACATCTCCGGCGACTTGGCCAGACCCCACTGGTGCTCGGCCCACATCCTCGCCGCCTTGGCAGCAAACCAGGCGCGCGGCCCGGCCAATACGCGGGCATCGGATTCGGCGGCCTGGCGCGAGGCCACGATCGTTTGGCGCAGATGGGACAGATGCCGCTCACTGAACGCGTCGCTCAGGGCCGGCACGGAAAAGGGTGACGCCACGAATTCATCCAGCAGGCTGCCCAGCAACTCGGCCACCCGCATCGCGATCTGGCGGTTGGCCTGCATCGTGTGCGGTGCCAGCGCCGGTGTCTGATAGGCGCCTTCCACGGCGTCAATCAGGTTGCGGAACTCGGCCTGGTTCAGCGGCCGGTATTCGAGGGGCGTGTTGCGCCGATCGATCAGCCACGCCTGGTCGGCGCCGGGCAAGGCATGCGAGCGATGGCAGGCGCGGTCGCGAGCCTGCTCGATGGACAGGCCATCGGCGACGAGCTGGGCAGCCAGCGCTTCCTGGCTCAGTGGCTGCTCTCGCACCTTGCCGGACTCATCGAACCAGCGGCGATGCTCCAGGGTGGAGGTGTGAAAGAGGCCGCGCGGCGGCTGCACCGTGGCGCGCGCCTCGGCGGCGTAGTCCAACGCGGGCGCCATCGACCGCAAACCCATGGCACGGGCGGCCAGCACGCGGTCGAGCAATACCTCGGCGGTGACCAGGTACTGGTGGTAGGACGCGTGGCGATCAGTGCTGTCCTGCCCCGGTACATAGACAAAACGGATACGTAATGCACGGGTCGGTGTGGGGCACGCTCGCGATTTGGCGGCAAGCGGGACCGGTGCTTCGCCGTGGCAACCATGCCCGACGATGCGGCGACCGATCGGCGGCGCGCGGTGGGCGGTGGGCAGGTTGCCCAACATGCTTTCAATCGGGGGGATCGCGACAGCAACACGTGCGGCCGGAGCCGCTTCCTGCACACTGGTTGCTACTGCACTGTTCGAACGCACAAAACGACCTTCCTGCTGTTGGCTATCGCCATGCTCGACTCCGCCAGCATCGCGCCCCGCCAGATACTTTCGCTGCCCGTCCCCGCTGGAAAGGCCCGGTTCCACGTTGTCACAGACAGTGCGTTGCAACTGTGCTGCAACCAGCAATTCTGAATTCCCGCAGCGGTCCGGTTTCACCCGATGGCCGCCAGGATTCATGCAAAACGAAGCAGTGCTGGCAGGTCGATCCGCCGAAACCGGCGCAAAAAGGGCAAAATAGGCGGCTGGCACGACGCAACCCCGCCTCTTACGGCAGCCCGCGGCGATTGCCCTGCCCCTTTGACCATGGACAAGCACTTGACCACCACGCCCCTGCCGGAAGACGGCGACACCCCCTTGCTGGAGCGCTTGCGCGCCGCTGCCAACCTGCTCGAAGCGGTCGCTGCCGACCGCCAGTTGCTCGATGACCTGCCGGCGGAGGATCGCTCACGCCTGCACCAGGCGGTGGCGCAGCTCTACCACCCCGACCCCGGGGCACGCCGGATCAAGCTGAAGGCCGCAGAAAAGGCCCGCCATACGGCCAAGGTTCAGACCGAGGATGCCGTGCTCAACAACACCGGCATCCGCGCCTTGCGCCGGCGCGCCGTGTTCACCACGCCGAATGCGTTTGTGCCCAGGGACTTCGCGCCACAAGACATCCCACCCGAAGTGGACGCGAGCCAGCCGCGCGAGTCGATCGAACCGCAGCATTGCTATGTATGCAAGCAGAAGTATTCGACGATCCACTTTTTCTACGACCAGCTGTGCCCGAGCTGCGCGGCGTTCAACTACGCCAAGCGCACCGAGCTGGTCGACCTGCGCGGACGGGTGGCGCTGCTGACCGGCGGGCGCGTGAAGATCGGCTACCAGGCCGGCCTGAAACTGCTGCGCGCCGGTGCCGAGCTGATCGTGACCACGCGCTTTCCGCGCGACTCGGCCGCGCGCTACGCGGAAGAGCCCGACTTTGCCGAATGGGGCGACCGCCTGCAGATCTACGGCCTCGACCTGCGCCACACCCCCCGCGTGGAGGCGTTCTGCCAGGAGCTGGTCGCCACCCGTCCGCGGCTCGATTTCATCATCAACAACGCCTGCCAGACCGTGCGCCGGCCGCCGGACTTCTACGCGCACATGATGGAAGGCGAAACCGCGGCGCTGCACGACATGCCCGAGGATCTGCGCAAGCTGGTCGGCCACTACGAAGGCCTGCGTGGCTCCAACATCCTGCCGGAATCCGGCGCCGCCTCGCTGGCTCATCGCGGCGACGCAAACGTGCCGGGCCTGACCCGCGCCGCCGAGCTGTCGCAACTGCCGCTGCTGCCGGAAGAACTGCTGGCGCAGAGCCACCTGTTCCCCGAAGGCCGGCTCGACCAGGACCTGCAGCAGGTCGACCTGCGCGAGCGCAACTCCTGGCGCCTGCTGATGGCCGAGGTGCCGTCGGTGGAATTGCTGGAAGTGCAACTGGTCAACGCGATCGCGCCGTTCATCATCAATGCGCGACTGAAGCCGCTGATGCTGCGCACGCCCGAACGCGACAAGCACATCGTCAACGTATCAGCGATGGAGGGGCAGTTCTATCGCAACTTCAAGACCACCCGCCACCCGCACACCAACATGGCCAAGGCCGCGCTGAACATGATGACGCGCACCTCGGCCACCGATTACCACAACGACGGTATCCACATGAACAGCGTCGACACCGGCTGGGTCACGGATGAAGACCCCGCCGCGCTGGCCGCGCGCAAGGTGGAGCAGGAACGCTTCCACCCGCCGCTGGACATCATCGACGGCGCGGCGCGCATCGTCGACCCGATCATCAGCGGCATCAACAGCGGCGAGCATGTGTGGGGCCAGTTCCTCAAGGACTACCAGCCGACCGACTGGTAAGGTCGGCTGGCGGGCCGATGGCGCCATTCACATCGGCTTGCGCGCCGGCGGTGTGCACTGGCGCCTCAACTTGCCGGAGCAGATGTCATGCGTCATGCATCCCGTTCGACCGTTCTCATCCTGACCGTCTTGATCGCGGCGCTGCTGCTTGATGGCTGCGGCGAAACCGCCACCCTCTCCGTGCGCGACGGCATGGGCGCCCATCCGCAGTTGCCTGCGCCGAACAGGACCCTGTTGCCGACCGTCAACATCGCCAAAGCCATCGGCTGGCCGGCCGGCACCAAACCGGATGCCGCCGCCGGCCTGAGCGTGGCGGCGTATGCGCAAGGCCTGGATCATCCGCGCTGGCTTTACACGTTGCCCAACGGCGATGTGCTGGTGGCCGAAACCAATGCACCGCCAAAACCGGACGACAGCAAGGGCATCAAGGGCTGGCTCGCCGGCAAGATCATGGGCCGCGCCGGGGCCACCGTGCCGAGCGCCAATCGCATCAGCCTGCTGCGCGACACCACCGGTGACGGCGTGGCCGACACGCGCACGGTGTTTCTGCAGAACCTCCATTCGCCCTTCGGCATGGCCCTGGTCGGCCATACGCTGTACGTCGCCGACAGCGATGCCCTGCTGAAATTTCCCTACCGTAGCGGCGAAACCGCGATTGCGGCCAAAGGGGTCAAGCTGATCGACCTGCCCGCTGGCCCCATCAATCACCACTGGACCAAGAATGTGATTGCCAGCCCCGACGGCAGCAAGCTGTATGTCACGGTGGGCTCCAACAGCAATGTGGGCGAGAACGGCATGGACGCGGAAAAGGACCGCGCGCGGATTCTCGAAGTGGATCTCGCCAGCGGTCGTGTGCGCCCCTTTGCCACCGGCCTGCGCAACCCCAACGGCATGGGCTGGCAACCGCAGACCGGCGCTTTGTGGGTCGCCGTGAACGAGCGTGACGAACTGGGCAGCGACCTGGTCCCCGACTACATGACGGCGGTGAAGGACGGCGGTTTCTACGGCTGGCCGTACAGCTATTTCGGTCAGCACCTCGATGCCCGGGTCAAGCCGCAGAACCCGGCCCTGGTCGCCAGCGCCATCGTCCCCGACTACGCCCTCGGCCCGCATACGGCGTCGCTGGGCCTGTGCTTCTCCAGCGGTCGGCTGCTGTCGGCGCGTTATGCCGATGGAGTCTTCATTGGCCAGCATGGTTCTTGGAACCGCAAGCCGCGCAGTGGCTACAAGGTCATCTTCGTTCCGTTTGCGAACGGGCAGCCGGGCGGCGCGGCCGAGGATGTGCTCACCGGCTTTGTCGACAAGCACGGTCACGCCCGCGGTCGTCCGGTCGGCGTCACGCTTGATGGCAAGGGCGCCCTGCTGGTAGCCGATGATGTGGGCAATACCGTGTGGCGGGTGACGCCAGTGGCATCGCACTGATGCCGGCGAGTTCTGCGGCAACCCTTGCACGTCACGGTGCCGTTGAGACGACAATGCGTTTCCGCCATGCGCATTTCAACCGATGCAGGCCGACCCTATCTTGTGCGCCAGGCGCCAACCGGCGCAATCAATTCACGGGAGCAGGTCATGATCGAACGCAGAGCTTTCAACACCCTGGGCGGCGCCAACCACGGCTGGCTCGATGCCAAGCATCACTTCTCGTTTGCCAGCCACCACGACCCCAAGCGCATGGGCTGGGGCGCGCTGCGGGTATGGAACGATGACACCATCGCGCCGCAGACCGGCTTTCCACCCCATTCGCATGCCGACATGGAAATCATCACCTATGTGCGCGAGGGTGCGATCACCCATCGCGACAACCTCGGCAACGAAGGCCGCACCGAAGCCGGCGATGTGCAGGTGATGAGTGCGGGCAGCGGTATCACCCATTCCGAGTACAACCTGGAATCGGGCACCAGCCGCATCTTCCAGATCTGGATCATGCCCGACAGCCACGGCCAGCCGCCGGCATGGGGCGCCCGCCCGTTCCCGAAGGGCGACCGTTCCGGTCGCTTCGTGGCCCTGGCCAGTGGCTTCGACCAGGACACCGACGCACTGCCGCTGCGCACCAGGGCCCGCGTGCTTGGCGCCACGCTGAAAGCGGGCGAAACCACCGAGTACCCGCTGGACGCCGGTCGCCATGCCTATCTGGTGCCCTCCTCCGGCGTGGTCGAGGTCAACGGTACCCGCCTGGAAACACGCGATGGCGCCGCGATCCGCGACGAGTCGGTGCTGCGCGTCACCGCGATCGAGGATGCTGAACTGGTTCTGGTCGACACGACGGCATAACGAGCGCCCCCGTAGGAGCCCGCTCGCGGGCGATGCTCTGCGGTAACGCGGCCAAGCTTAAAGAGCATCGCCCGCGAGCGGGCTCCTACAACAACCAAGGTCCAAACCCCATGCCCACCATGCAAGCGATCGAGATCACCCGCCCCGGCCCCGCCGACGTGCTGCAGCTCACCACGCGCCCGATGCCGCAGCCAGGCCCGGGCGAGGTACTGATCAAGGTGGCGGCGGCCGGGGTCAACCGGCCGGATGTGTTCCAGCGCCAGGGCAACTACGCCCCGCCGCCGGGCGCATCGGACCTGCCCGGTCTGGAAGTGGCCGGCACCCTGGTCGAGGGTGATTTCAGCGGCGACAACCCGTTCGGGCTCAAGCAGGGCGATATCGTCTGCGCCCTGCTGGCCGGCGGCGGCTATGCCGAATACGCCGTCGCGCCGCTGGTGCAGTGCCTGCCGGTGCCGACGGGCTTGTCGCTGGTGGAAGCGGCGGCGCTGCCTGAAAACTATTTCACCGTGTGGAGCAACGTGTTCGATCGCGGCCAGCTCGGCCGGGGCGAAGGCGGCGCGGTGGAAACCCTGCTGGTGCAAGGCGGCTCCAGTGGTATCGGCGTCACCGCGATCCAGCTCGCCCACGCGTTCGGGCACCGCGTGTTCGCCACTGCCGGCAATGCCGAGAAGTGCGCCGCCTGCGAGCGGCTGGGTGCGCAGCGTGCGATCAACTACCGCGAGGAGGATTTCGTCGCGGTGCTCAATCAGGTCACCGCCGGCCGCGGCGTGGACGTGATCCTGGACATGGTCGCTGGCGACTACATCCCGCGCGAGATCGACAGCCTGGCCGAAGGCGGCCGACTGGTCTTTATCGCCACCCTCGGCGGCAGCAAGGCCACCATCGACGCCGGTGTACTGATGCGCCGGCGGCTGACTCTGACCGGATCGACCCTGCGTGCGCGCCCGATCGCGTTCAAGGCGGCGATCGCCCGCGAGCTGCATGCGAACGTCTGGCCTCTGCTGGCCGCCGGTAAGCTGCGGCCGGTAATCCACCAGGTGTTCGCGGCGGCTGATGCCGCCCAGGCGCATGCCTTGATGGAAAGCAGCGAGCACATCGGCAAGCTGATGCTGCAGTGGTGATCGACCTGGCCTGAATCGGCATGGCGAGCTGCAACACGAATTCGAGCGCAAGAGTCGGAGTGCTCGGCGCGCTGACCCTCGTCAGACTGGCTGCCAAGCGATAACCTCTCGCCAGGTGCAGCCATGAAAGTCTCCGAACAAAACGCCGAACGTGCCGCTGCGGTCGCCAACGACCCGCGCTGGGCCGCCGTGCTCAGTCACGACGCGCGCGCCGATGGCCGTTTTTTCTACTCGGTGCGAACCACCGGCGTGTATTGCCGCCCTTCGTGCGCCGCGCGCGCCGCGCGGCCGGAAAACATCGCCTTCCATGCCAGCGCCGAGGCGGCTGAGCGCGCCGGCTTCCGTGCGTGCAAGCGCTGCAAGCCCGATCAAGCCTCCCTGCCCGAGCAACAGGCAGCCTTGATCACCGCCGCGTGCCATGCGATCGAGCGCGCCGACAGCGCACCCTCGCTGGAGCAACTGGCCGGCGCGGCCGGCCTGAGCAGCTTTCATTTCCATCGCGTGTTCAAGCGCGTGACCGGGGTGACGCCGAAGCAATACGCCAGCGCCCATCGCGCCGATCGGGTGCGCCGCGAGCTGGACCGCGCCGGCACGGTGACCGAGGCGATCTTCGATGCCGGCTTCAACGCCAGCAGCCGTTTCTACGAAAGCGCCGGCCAGCGCCTGGGCATGACGCCGTCGCGCTATCGGGCCGGCGGCGCCGACAGCGATATCCACTTTGCGGTCGGCCAATGTTCGCTCGGCGCGATCCTGGTGGCGCAGAGTGCGCGTGGGGTGTGCGCGATCCTGCTCGGCGATGATCCGGACGCACTGACCCGCGAACTGCAGGACTGTTTCCCCCGGGCCAACCTGATCGGTGCCGATACTGACTACGAGCAACAGGTGGCGCAGGTGATCGGCCTGATCGAAGCCCCCGCGATTGGCTTGACGCTGCCGCTGGACGTGCGCGGTACCGCGTTCCAGCAGCGCGTGTGGCAGGCCCTGCGCGAGATCCCCGCCGGCTGCACGGCCAGTTACAGCGCGGTCGCGCAGCGCATCGGTGCGCCGACCGCCACGCGCGCGGTGGCGCAGGCGTGCGCCGCCAACAAGCTGGCACTGGCGATTCCCTGCCATCGGGTGGTGCGCAACGACGGTACTCTCTCAGGCTACCGCTGGGGCGTGGAGCGCAAACGCGCCCTGCTCGAACGCGAGGCGAAGGGATGAGCAAGGCGATCGCCAACCACCAAGCACCGTGCCGCCGATGATCACCGCCGACCTGTTCGGTGATGCCGCCAGCCCGACGCCTCGCGACGAACCCTTGTGCGAGGGCGCGGTGGTGTTGCGCGGTTTTGCGCTGGCGCAGCAGGAGCCCCTGCTGCGGGCGATCGACACGATCGTGGCGCAGGCACCGTTCCGGCATCTGATCACGCCCGGCGGCCTGCGCATGTCGGTCGCCATGACCAATGCCGGTTCGCTCGGCTGGGTCAGTGACCGCCATGGTTATCGCTACGATCCGATCGACCCGCTCAGCGGCAGAGCGTGGCCGGTGATGCCCGCGATTCTGCACGAGCTGGCAGGCAATGCCGCAGCGCGCGCCGGCTTTGACGGTTTTGTGCCCGACGCGTGCCTGATCAATCGCTACCAGACCGGCGCCCGGCTGAGCCTGCACCAGGATCGCGATGAAGGTGATCTCGCCCAGCCGATCGTGTCGGTATCGCTCGGTGTGCCGGCGATGTTCCTGTTCGGCGGCCTTGAGCGCGCCGAACGCCAGCAGCGGGTGCCGCTGGCCCATGGCGACGTGGTGGTCTGGGGCGGCCCGGCGCGGCTGCGCTTTCACGGCGTGCTGCCGCTCAAGCCGGCGCATCATTCGCGACTGGGCAGCGAGCGCATCAACCTGACGTTTCGCTGCGCTGGCTAGTTATCGCCAGGTTTGCCGAAGTTGCCGGCAAAGGTCACGAAGGCCTCGGCTTGCAAGGGGCGGGCAATGAAATAACCCTGCGCATGGTCGCAGCCGATGGCGCCGAGATAATCCAGCGCGCCCTGATCCTCCACGCCCTCGGCGGTGACCCGAAAACCCAGCCGATGGGCGAGCTCGACGATGCTGCTGACGATGATGCGGTCGTTCGCTTCGGTGGCCAGGTTTCTCACGAACAGCTGGTCGATCTTCAGCTCGCTTACCGGCAGGTGGCGCAGGTAGGCAAAGCTGGACTGGCCGACCCCGAAATCGTCGATCGCCACGCCCACGCCCTGCTCGGCCAGCTCGCGCAAAATGCGGATGGCGGTCGCCGGCTCGCCGATCACCGCACGCTCGGTGACCTCGACCGTCAACCAGGTCGCCGGTACCTCATGGCTCTGCAGCAGCCGGGCAAGACGAGCCGGCAGGCCGGCATCGTCCATGTCGCGCGCCGACAGATTCACCGCCAGATGCAGTTGCAGGCCCTGCGACTTCCACTGCTGCGCCTGGCGCAGGGCGCGCAGCAGCACCCACTGGCTGATGCGCTGGATGTTGCCGGTGTCCTCGGCCATGCCGATAAAGGCATCAGGCGGCACCTGACCGCGGCGCGGATGCTGCCAGCGCAACAGCGCCTCGGCACCGTCAATGCGACCTTCGGCCAAGGCGAGCTTGGGCTGGTAATGCAGCGACAAGCCCTCGCCATCGATGGCCTCGCGCAGATCCCCCATCAACGACAGGCGCTCGGGGCGATGCGGGTCGGTGCTCGCCTCATAGACGTTCAGGCCCGTGGGCGAACCGTTGGCAGCGAACTGTGCCACCTCGGCCTGACGCAGCAGGTCGGCCGCGGTCACCGCGGTGGTAGTCGACAGCGCGATGCCGATCGATGGCAGCCGATCGATGCTGATATCCGCTTCCTGGTAAGGCGCGTGCAGCGCGTCGAGTAGGCGCTGGGCGGTGGCGAGCGCCGCGTCGCGCTCGCTGGTGGCCAGCCACAGCATGAACTGCGCATCGGCGGTTCGTGCCAGATAGCCGCCCGCAGCCACCCGCGCGATCCGTTCGCCGGACTCGCGCAGCAGGCGATCGCTCAAGGCATGGCCCATGGTCTTGATGATGTCCGGCACCCGCGTGAGCCCGATCATCAGCACCGCCGCGTGGCCGGCACCAGCGGCGACCAGCCCTTCGTTGATCGCGATTTCGGCCGCCGTGCGGTTGGGCAAGCCGGTCACCTCATCGTGCAGCGCCTGATGGCGGATGCGCTCCTCACGTTGGCGCACCGCCTCGGTCATGCTGCCAAAGGCGTGAGCCAGTTGTCCGATTTCGTCGCGTCGCTGGGTGGGCTCAGGCGCCCGGTAGTCGCCCGTTTCGATGCGACGCGCCGAGGCAGCCAGCGCCTCGACCGGACGCGACACACTGCGCGCCGCCAGCCACGCGCCGAGCAGACCCAGGCCCAGGCCAACCGCCAGCAAGGCAGCGCTGGCGATGACCACGCCACGAAACGGGCGCAACGCCTCGTCCAGCGAATAGCCCAGTACCGCCACCACCGGCGGGCTATGCCGCGGCTGCCTCATGTGCTGCGCCAGCAGGATGTATTCGCGGCCATTCACCTGTTCCAGCGTGGGGCGCCATGGCAACCCCTGGTGGGCCGATGCAAGGCTGGCCACCATGCCGCTGTCACGGCGGCCGCCGGCCACGGCCATCCATTGCCCATCACTCGACTGCGTGGCCAACTCGACATGGCGCGGCAACGCCGACAGCTTTTGCATGTGCGCCAGCAAGGCGTCATCCAGCGGCACATTGACCACCACCAGACCGACCGGCTGCGGCGCATAGATCGGCACCACCACCATCCACGACACCTTGCCGTCCAGCTGCACCACCGCAGCGGTGCGCTGGTCGAAGGCGCTCGTGATCAGGTCGGGAAAGGGAAACTGCTTCAACGCCGGCACGCCGGGGGCAGTGTCGACTTCCACCGTGCCATCCAGCCCGATCAACAGCATGCGCGAAGCGCCCACGCGCCGGCCATGGTTACGCAGCACCGACAGCACGGTGCCCTGATCGCGCTCGGCAATCGCCGAACGCAAGGCGTAATCCAGCGACAGCACCTCGACGTTGTCCGCGACCCGTGCCGAGATGTCGTCCATCTGCGCCATGAAGGCGGCGGCATTGGCGCTGAGCTGATGCTCGCCCTCGGTGATCATCGCCCGTCGCGTCACCTGATACACCAGCCCGGCGGTGAGCAACTGCACCAGGATCAGGGTGGCGACGAAGAACAGCGCCAGGCGCAGGCGAAAACTGATGAAGGGCATGACCGGCTTCAGTGATCCATCAACGAGTGATCCATCACACCACGCGGGTCGGGTATCAGCGAAAGCTTGAACACCAACTGCCGCACGTCGGTGTCGCTGCCCAATACCACCGGCTCACTCAGCGGTGGTTGCCCCGGATGCAATAGCGGATGCCACAGCTGCGCCGTGTAGTGCCCGGGCGCCAGGTGATCGAGGGCGACCTTGCCCGCCGCATCCGACCGCCCGACGGCCGGTGCAGCGGTGACAAACAGGTAGGCGATCATGTCGTCGTGGATATTGCAGCCGATCGCGACAATGCCGCCCTTGTCGATCGTCAGCGCCGGCGAAACCTGCCCGGAGCGGAGCACAAACTCGAACTGCTTGATCGGCGAAAACGAATACACCTGATGCCGCGTGGTGTCGCTGTTGCGAAAGATCACCTTGTCGCCGGGCCGCATGATCTGCACGTAGGGAATGAACGTCTCATGCTTCTGGTCGATGAAATAGGACTTCGATGCAACCGCAGGTGCCGGGGCAGTCGCCGCGACATCGGGCACGAGGGTGAGCACCGCGTCGGACACCGGCCGGCCCTGCGCGTCGGTCACCTGCGCATCCACCTCGGCGGCGGCAGCCGGCAAAGCAAGCCAGCACAGCAACCACACCGCCAGCCACAGAGCTCGCTTCGACATCCGAAATCGCCTGACCAAAACCGTACTTAGCCTAGCGCAGATTCCGGCCGCTGATGCGTGACATTTCACGCGGCATCGTTGCGATCAACCCGCGTGAGGTGTTTTGCTAGTCTGGAACCATTCGACCACCGCGAGCCTCTGATGAAACCCACCCATGGCATCCATACCATCGACACCGGCTTCGTGCGGCCGCAGTTCGACGCCGCCTACCTGATCGTCGAAAACGGCCGTGGCGCCTTCGTCGATTGCGGCACCAACCATTCCATGCCGCGCATGCTCGCCGCGCTCGAAGCGGCCGGCCTGCAACCGGCCGATGTCGACTGGCTGATCCTCACCCATGTGCACCTGGACCACGCCGGCGGCGCCGGCGAGCTGATCGCGCAACTGCCGAACGCGAAGCTGGTCGTGCACCCGCGCGGCGCGCGCCACATGATCGACCCCTCCAAACTCTGGGCCGGCGCCAGCGCCGTCTACGGCGAAGAAGTGATGGAGCGCGAATACGGCCGCCTGCGCCCGATACCCGCCGAGCGCGTCATCGAGGCCGCCGACGGCCACGTCGTCGATCTGGCCGGCCGCCTCCTGCATTGCATCGACACCCCCGGCCACGCCAAGCACCACCTCACCGTGCACGACACCCAGGCCAACGTCTGCTTCACCGGCGACGTATTCGGCCTGAGCTATCGCGAGTTCGACACCGAACGCGGCGCCTTCATCCTGCCCACCACCTCCCCCGTCCAGTTCGACCCCGACGCCCTGCACGCCTCGATCAACCGCCTCGTCGCGCTGAAACCCGCCGCGATGTACCTCACCCACTACAACCGCGTCGACGAAATCGAGCGCCTCGCCGGTGACCTGCACGAGCAGATCGACGCCATGGTCGCCCTCGCCCGCGAAGCCAACCAGCAACCCGAGCGCCACTCCGCACTTGTCGCGTCGCTCACCCAGCTATACGGCGATCGCGCAAAAGCTCATGGCTGGAAAGGCAGTCATGAAGAGTTGCTGGAGTTATTGGGCGGGGATATCGAGTTGAATGCGCAGGGTTTGGGGGTTTGGATGGATAGCTAAACGCGCCTATTGGCTAGCATCCTTCCTTCGTGGCAACCGGACCACGGGCTCCGGTCTATACAAATGGTCAACAGAAAGTCACCACTGCGCGGCAGGAGCGGCGCGAACGCCGAAGCCAGCCGCGAAGGGCGGAGGGCTGCCCGGAGTAAACAGAAGGCCACCCTCCCCGGCGCTTGCCGGGCTCCGCCCGACAAGTCCGTGAGCCGCGGACGGGCTTTTCGACAGCACATCCCTGTGCTGGCGAAAAGGGATCGGCATCGTGCCGATCCCCCTGCGGGCCTGTCGTGCACGACTCACCGCCTCACAAGGGAGTGAAGATCAGGATCAAAATCTACAGCAACAGCGCGTCTAGGGCTGACCAGGTTTCCGCTTAACTTCCTCCGTCCCGCTTTTCGCGCCTACCTGCAACAACAACTTGCTATCGACTGCGGCGACCGCCGCGCCATAGCCCCGGCTCAAACAAAGGCCGCCGACAAGTGAACTTGCCCCCCGTTCGGCTGGGGAACGGGAACATGACAACAATGCTGTTGCCACGTTCAACCCGCGTGACGGTTTACCGCTGCCGCTGGGCTACCCCGTAGCGCCCACATAGTCCACCAGCGCCGCCGCGAGATGGTCGAATACGATACGCGTGCGACGGCTGGCCTTCAGATCCTCGTGCATCACCAGCCAGGTATCCAGGCTCGGTGCGAAGGCCTGCGGCAGCACGCGCAGCAGATTTTTGTCGCGTTCGGCCAGCGCGCACTGGCAGCCACCGATGCCATAGCCGGCGCGGATTGCCGCCAGCTGCGCCAGATCACTATCCGTGCGTAGCGAAAAGTCCTCGCGACCAAACTGCAGTTTGTCGCGGATGGCGCGTAGTGCCGGCGTTTCATGGTCATAGCCGATGATCGCGTGCTGATGCAGATCATCCAGGACCTGCGGGGTGCCGTTGGCTTTCAGATAGCGCCGATGTGCGTAGAGCCCCAGCGGAATCGCACCGACGTGCCGCGCCACCAACGCTCCCTGCACCGGACGGATCATGCGCACGGCGATATCCGCATCCTTGCGCAGAAGATTCTCGCTGCGGTTGGACAGCGACAGCTCGATCACGATGCCCGGGTACCGTTGCCGCAAGTCCGTCAGCATCGGCGGCAGCACCTCGGCGCCGATCACTTCACTGCAGGTCACCCGCACAACGCCGCGCACTTCGCTGTTGCTACCGGAGGCGGCGCGACGCAAGGCCGCCGAGGTCGCATACATCGCCTGCGCATGTGTCGCCAGTTCATCGGCGAGGTCGGTGGGTATAAGGCCTTGAGGGGAACGCGTAAACAGCACGACATCCAGATCGGACTCCAGCTGCCGGATATGCCGCCCCAGGCTTGGTTGGGTCATACCCAGGCTCCGCGCCGCGGCCGACAGGCTCCCCTCGCGAATCACTGCGAGAAACGATCGGTACAACTCCCAACCCGGTTCTTTTTTAGCCATGCATTTATGTATATCAGAAATTATCTTTTAGGCAATTTTCATTTAGCTTCCCGGCGCTCATGCTGACCTCACATTCAACGGGAGAAGATCATGAAAGCAGAACGCATCGCTTTGGTACTCGGCGCCACCGGTGGGTCCGGCAGCGAAATCGCTCGGGCACTGCTGCAGCAAGGCTGGACGGTTCGTGGACTGGTTCGCGACGCCACGCGAACCCATCTCGAAGCCGGCATGGAATGGCATGAGGGTGACGCCATGAGCGCGCATGATGTGGCAAAAGCGGCACGTGGCGCCGGGGTCATCGTGCACGCCGTCAATCCGCCCGGCTATCGAAACTGGGGCACCGTTGTGCTCCCCATGCTCGACAACACCATCGCTGCCGCCCGGGAAAACAATGCGCGCATCGTGTTGCCTGGCACCGTCTACAACTTCGGACCTGACGCACTGCCGCTATTGAGTGAAAACTCGCCACAACGGCCGCTCACGCGCAAAGGTGCGATCCGGGTACAGATGGAAAAGCGCCTCGAAGCGGCCGCGACCAACGGTGTGCGCGCTCTAATACTTCGCTGCGGTGATTTCTTCGGACCACGTCCCGGCAACAACTGGTTTAGCACGATTCTGAAACCGGGCAAGAAGCTACGCGCCGTGAGCTACCCCGGACCGCGCGACTTGCCGCATGCCTGGGCTTACCTGCCGGACGTCGGCAAGACCATAGCCCTGCTGTTGGAGCGCGAGAGCGAACTGGCGGCCTTCGAGCGATTTCATTTTGGCGGCCACTGGGTCGATGGCAACAGCTTGATGTCCGCGATCCGAAAGGCGGCGACCAACTCAAAGCTTACTCTGCAATCCTTCCCATGGTGGTTCGTCACGCTGGCATCGCCATTCGTCACGACGTTTCGCGAAGTGAGCGAAATGCGTTACCTGTGGCGTCAGCCGCTGCAACTCGACAATCGCAAGCTGGTCGCCTTTCTGGGTACAGAACCGCAGACTGACCTTGATCACGCTGTTTGCGACACCTTGCAAGGCATGGGCTGCCTTTAACTCGATGCATGACATTCAGCGCAACGAAGGTCAGCGCAACCAACTATTGAAGAAGCCCAGAACCAGGGTTTGATAGGCGCTTCCGCTTTAGCGTTTTCCTTTTCGCCAGCACAGGGATGTGCTGTCGAAAAGCCCGGCCCCGCCTCACGGACTTGCCGCCCATGGATGGGCGGCACGCGCCAAGTGGGGTGGCCTTCTCTGTTGGTTACTTATCTCTTACTCCGGGCATCCTGCCCTCCGCCCTTCGGGCCAGCTTCGCTGTTCGCTCGCGCTCCAAGCGCGAGCGTGGCCACGCAAGAGATAAGTAACTCGGGCCGCGAAGCGGCACGAAACGCTCTGCTCTCGATCGCCAACGTGACACCAGTCAATTGGACGGCCAAAAGTCACTGGCCCCAGCATCCTCTGGGGTGACGAACGAGAGCAATTCAAGCCAACCGCGAGCCATTCGGCACCGCCCGCTCCACCGCCGCAAGCACCACTCCCTCGTCCGTATGAAACCCGGTCAACAGAAACTGCGACAGAAACGGACCAATCTGCTTTTCGGGAAAATTGATCACACCGAGGATCTGGCGGCCGAGTAGATCCGCGGGTTGATACAACGCGACAATCTGCGCGCTGGTTTTCCTTTCACCGTAAACACCGAAATCCGCCCAGACCTTCCACGCCGGCTTGCGCGCTTCGGGAAAGGGTTCGACCCGGGTCACGGTGCCGACCACGATGAGTACTTTCTCGAAATCGGCCCAGCTGATCTCGCCGGTCTCGATGGGGTTCTGCTCGCTCATGCTTCCAGCCTCGTCTTCAACCAGTCGCGCCCTTGCTGCCACCAGTAACTCGCCTGCGCGCCAAGATAGCCCAGCGGTCGATGGGTGCTGCCCAGACCATAGTCAGCAAATTGCTTCCAGGCGTCGTCACCGTTAGCGATCGCCGCCGCCAGCAGTTCACCGGCGGCACAGGTCGGTGCCAGGCCATGGCCACCAAACGCCTGCGCCCACCACAAGCCTTCGCCGTTGCTGCCGATCTGCGGCATCTGATGGCGGGCGTAGCTCATCAGGCCGGACCACGCGTAGTCGACCTTGACGCTGCCCAGCTGGGGAAAGACCCGCAAGAGATCGCGGGTCAGCAAACGCTGCACCGCCTGCGGCGAGCGGGTGCGCACCGAGATCCGGCCGCCCCACAGCAATCGTGTGTCCGGCAGCGCGCGGTAGTAGTCGAAGGCGAAGCGGCTGTCGTAAACCGCGGCGCGGGTATGCAGGCAGTCATCCAGTCGATCGCCCAGTGGCTCGGTGACCATGACGTAGGTGGCGATGGGCAGGATCGCGCGGTCGATCGAACGCTTGAGCCCGGCAAGATAGCCACCACACGCCAGCACCACCTGATCGACCAGCAGCTCGCCTTGTGCCGTCTGCAGACGCCACTGTGCACCCTCGCGGCTGAGTCGGCGCACGCCACTGTGTTCGTGGATGCGCACGCCCTGCCCCGCAGCAGCGGCGGCCAGACCGATGGCGTAGTTGAGCGGGTGCAGGTGCAGCGCATCGCGCTCGTACAGGCCATCGTGGTAACGCTCGCTGCGCACGCGCTGGCGCAACTCGTCCTGCGCCAGCCATTGCCACTGCACGCCGTAGTGCTCGGCCAGCAACTGCTGGCGCTGGCGCAATACGGCGGGGTCGCGAAACCAGTTCGCCCAGATCACGCCCTCATCGACCGCATCGCAGGCGATCGCGTACTTGCCGATGCGCTCGCGAATACGCTGCACCGCCGCCGTGGTGAGTTTGAACAGGGAACGCGCCTGCGACTCGCCGCGCTGGGCCAGCAGCGACTGCTCGCCCAGTGAGTAGCCGGCAAACACGAAGCCACCGTTGCGACCAGAAGCGCCAAAACCGACCTGCTCGCGCTCCAGCAAGACCACGTCGCGTACGCCGCGTTCGGCAAGCCCCAGGGCGGTGTTGAGGCCGGCGTAGCCGCCGCCGACAATCGCCACCCGCGCCTGTGAACGCCCCTGCAGCGGCGGATGGGCTTGGTAAGGCGTGGCCGTGGCGCGGTAGTAGGAAGAAGCCGAAGACGGCGTCATGGTGGCAGCGAATCCCTGGCCAGTTCGAGCGGCGAGCATAGCGCAGCATACCCACCGCTACTCGACCAGGCTGACCTCGAGCGGACGCTGATCCGCGCGGCCGTGGTCGTCCACCACGCGCAGGTCGTAGTGGCCCGCGGTCCGCGGCTGCCAGAACAGCGAGCGACCGGGCGCAGCGGTGCCGATGTAGGCGTCGTTGACGAACCAGTACAACGCGTGGGCGTCAGCGTCGCTGGTGGCGATCAGCGCGATGCGCTCCTGCCCGCGTTGCTGCAGGCGCAGCGCATAGGTGCTGCCGCGCAGCGGCGAGGTGATCTGCGGCGGATCGCCGTCGGGCGCACCGGCCGCACGACAGTCCGTGTTCTGCGGCGGTCTGCGCCGCGGGATGCCCGCCTGCGCGAACACCTGCTGCAGATCGGAAGGCCAGAATTCATACACCTCCACGTGGGTGTGCTTGCCCGCGTAGGGCGGGCAAGCCGGCTGGCCGGTGGCATCATCGATCACGACGGGTCGATGCACGTTGCTGACCCGGATCGGCGACTTGCCCGGAATAAACCAGGTCCAGCCCCGCTGCGGGCACCACTGATTCGGCAACTGGCCGCTGGCCAGACATATCTGCACCCGCTTGAGATTGGCCGGCATGTGCCGCACCGGTTCCACCAGGCGCGGGCGTTCGGCGCGCAAGGCGTCGATGATCTGGAAAAACAGCGGCGCAGCCGCCTCCACACCGACGAAGGCGGGATTGCCGGTGCTGTCGAAATTGCCGACCCACACCACCATGACGTAGGGACCAAAGCTGCCGGCTGTCCACGCATCGCGAAACGCCCAGGAGGTGCCTGTCTTCCAGTACACAGGCAGGCGGTTGGGTTGCGCCCCGGTAGTTTCGTCCGGGCGCGGGTTCTGCCGCAGCATGTCCATCACCATGAAGCTGGCCTCATCGCTGAGCATGCGCGTACCGGGCACTTGCGGGTCACTGGCGAGCAGCCGCAGCGGCCTGAGCTCGCCGCGGTTGGCCAGCATCGCGTAGAGACCGGCCAGCTCCTGCATGGTCACCTCGCCACCACCCAGCACCAGCGCCAGCCCATAGTGCTGTTCGCTGGCCATGTTGCTGATCCCGGCATCGTGCAGGAACTGATACAGGCTGGGTTGCTTCAGTTGCGCAGCAACCCACACCGCCGGGATGTTGCGGCTGCGTATCAGCGCCTCGGTGGCCGTGACCGGGCCGAGAAAATGTCCATCGAAATTCTCCGGCGTGTACGGACCGAACGAGGTCGGCACGTCGCGCAACACCGTCTGCGGATGCAGCACGCCCTGATCGAACCCCAGCGCGTAGATAAACGGTTTCAGGGTGGAGCCGGGCGAGCGCTTGGCCTGGGTGCCATTGACCTGGCCCTGGATCGCACGGTCGAAATAATCTGCCGAACCGACCATCGCCTTGATCCCCATGTCGCGGGTATCGACCAGGATCGCTGCCGCGTTCCTGATGCCACGACCCTGGTTGCGCGCGACATACAGCGCCACCTGCCGCTGCAGAGCGTGCTGCAGATCCAGATCGATCGTGGTAGTCAGCCGCGAGGCGTTGGCATCCCCAGCGAACTGCCGTTCGCCCAGCGCCTGCTCCACTGCATGCGGTGCTTCGAATGGCAGGCGCGCCAGCGGCCGCAGAGTCAGCGGCAGCGCGAACAGCGGGGCAAGCGCCGCATCCTGCGGATGCTCATGCAGCCCTTGCGCATACAGGCGGTTGCGCTCGAGCGCCAGTTGCGGATTGATTCGCGCGTCGCCGGGGTCGCGCACCATACGCAAGTGTCGTCCCGGATTTTGCGGTATCACCGCCAGCGTCAGCGCCTCGGGCAGACTCAGCGCGCTGGCCGATTTGTCGAAGTACGCCAGGCTGGCCGTGCCCACGCCTTCGACGTTGCGTCCGTAGGGGGCGAAATTGAGATAAGCCTCCAGGATCTGCGACTTGGAGTAATACAGCTCCAGTTGTACCGCGCGCGCGACCTGCACCAGCTTGCCCAGCGGCGAGCGCGTGTTGAGGTGCCAGAGCAGCCGCGCCAGCTGCATGGTGATGGTGGAGCCGCCCTGCGGATCACCGTGGCGCACATACGTAACCCAGGCCCCGCGCAGCAAACCGTAGGGATTGAAGCCCGGGTGCCAGCGGTACCAGCGGTCCTCATGCAGCAGCACGCCCTGCACCAGTTGCGGGGAAACATCGGTCAGCGGCACCCACAACCGATAGCGATCATCGCTGGCCAGGGTCAGCCGCAGCAGACGGCCGTGATCATCGTAAACCGCCGTGGACGAGGGCTGCCACGCACGCAGCGGCTGATGCGGCCATAGCCTGAAGGCGAGCAGCAGTGACGCCAGCAGCAACAGGCCGACCAGCCAGTTCTGCCAGCGTCGCAGCCAGTTGGCGAGTGCCTTGACCAGCTGGCGAACCACACCCGCGAACCGTTTCACGGGGTGGTTCATGGCGGGCACCGGCCCCTCACCCCGGCCCTCTCCCCGACGCGGAGAGGGCTATCGCAGGTCATGGCTTGCTGACTACCGTCAGGGTGCCACCGCCCGGCGAACGGGCCTGGATGCTGCGGTCGTACATCGACTCGGCGTATACCGCCGGTACGATGAAACGACCGGCATTGCTGGACTTGATCCGATAGACGAACTCGCGCACATCCGGCGTGGCCGTGCCGTAGATCACCACCCGGTCTTCGCGGATATCGGCGTAGTCGGGCTGCCAGCTGGAGCCCGACAGGCTGATCGGCGAGCGCCAGGCCGAGGGTGTGACCGCACTGTCGCCGCCGGCATCTTCGGCATTCGCATCGCTCTGCTGGTCGGTGACTGGCGCCGGCGGCTGGATCACCGGTTCGAACCCGCCCGGCAGCAGGTCGACGATGGCGACGTTGCCGACCCCATCCTTGCCGGTGGCGCGGATCTTCACGTGCACGTCGATCTCCTCGCCGACGGTGATCTTGTCCAGTGGCTTGCCGTTGCTGTCGGTGTATTCGCGCACCACCTCGATGCCGTCCTTGATCGCCTTGGTCGGCGAGGTGCGGTCATAGCCACTCTGACTGCTGATCCGCCACGCCGTCAGGCTGCTGCCGTTGGTGAAACGCAGGCCGGTGGCGGCCGAGCTCCAGCTGCCGGCCTGCACCAGGCTGCCCTGGATCGAGGCAATCGGCTTGAGGCTGCGGTCGGCATGCACCTCGTCGATGCCGAGCTTGTCGAGCTGGGCTGCAGCCTGTCCCGCGTACGTATCAAGTGCGAGCACCGTCATCGCCGAGGACAAGGTGTTGAAGCGGCCTTGCGACAACGGCTTGCTGATGTTCTCCATCACCTGTGGCGGCAAGGCCTGGGCACGCTCGGGGAAATATTTCGACAGCAGGTACAGCACGCTGGCATCGCGGGTCAGCGGATCGTAGTAATACGAGTAGACATAGTCGTCGTCGGACAGCTTGCGCTCGAGCTCCTTCTGCGGCCCTGCGATCAGTTGGCCGGCTTCCCTGTCCTGCTTGAGCAGCTTGTATGAGGCGGCCAGCCAGCCGGCTGCAAGGTCGTTTTTCCAGTCGTTCGGAAACGCCTGCTGCAGACGCCTCTGCACCGCAGCCAGATCGTTGGTGGTGACATTGCCCTGCCGCGTCAGCAGATACACCGCATACGCTCGCTGGCGCAGCAGCTCAAGCGAATCGACGCTTTCGTCGCTGGCCAGTTGCTGCAGGTACTTGTTGCCCGCATCAAGCATGTCCTGCGGCACAGCGACGCCGCGGTCACGTGCCTCCAGCAGGAAATGCATCGCATAGGCGGACACGAACGGATTCGCATCGGGCGTAGCCGACCACACACCAAAGCCACCCTGCCCGTTCTGGCGCGAATGCAGCACGTCGAGGAACTGCCTCAGCGCCTCGTCATTGCTGATCTTGCGGTCACCGAAGGCTGGCTGCAGTGCTTGCGCAAACGCGGGTGCACCAGGCCAGCGCGCCACGATCAAGCGCGGCATCGCCGCACTGACCAGTTGCTCGCTGCAGTAGTTCTGGTAGTTCACCAGGTAGGTGGTCAGACCCTGCGCCAGCACCAACGGCAACGGCGAGATCGCCGCATCGCGCGAGGCGTAGGCGTCGTACATCGAGCGCAGGTCGGTTTGATCCTGCTTGCTGCCCGGATCCACCCGGGCGATGTCGACCTGCGTGCGATATGCCGACGCCGGACGCACCGACAGATCGACACTCTGCCGAGCGCTCTTGTCGCCATAGCCGGCTCTGAAGGTCAGATTGCCCGAGCCAAGCACGGCCGTGGCCTTGACCCGGAACACCGCCACGCCTTCGCGCATCTCGCCCAGAGACAGGTTCTGCGTAGCCTTGCCCAGCACTTGCAGTTGCGGGCCGGTCTTGAGCGTCACCGCCACTGGCACTTGCTTGCCGCCGAGCCCGGTGAGGTTGTTGGCCACACCGACACTGATGTCGGCCTCGTCGCCCGGCGCCAGCGTGGTGGGCACGTTCGGCGACAACACAAAGTCGCCACGCACCACGGTCGAACCCTCGAACGTGCCGATCCGCTCGGGCGATACGGCCACCGCCATCACCCGCAGCTTGCCGTTGAAGTAATCCGGCACGGTGTAGCTGAAGTCCTTCTCGCCATCCACGTCGACGATGCCGGACCAGTACACCACCGGTTTGTCGCGCTTGCGCTTGAACGGATTGAGCTGGCGACCGATCGCCCCGTCGGCATCACCGCCCGGTGCGGCCATCGCCATCAGCTTCTCGAAGTCGGGCAGGATCAGATCGAGGATCTGCGAGGTGCCCACTTCCAGCATGCGCTTGCGGAAGAAGAACTTCAGTGGATCACCCAGCTTGTAGCGCGCCACCTGCAGGATGCCCTCGTCCACCGCAAACACCACCGCGCGCGTGGGCTGGCCCGAATGCAGTTTGAAGGTGACGGTCTGGCCCGGCTTGACCAGGGCCGGCGACTCCACCGTCAACGCGTTACGACGCGCATCCAGGTTCACCGAGAACGGCACCACGCCGTAGCTCAGCGGGCTCATGAAGATCTCGTCGGAGGACGGATCGCGGATGTACTGCACGTTGATGTAGCCGTTGCCCTCGAAATCGGCGGGCACCGTGATGTGCTGGATCGAGCTGGTGGTATCGGCATGGAACCACGCATGCGCGTAGACCTTGTCGCGCTCGATGGTGATCAGGCCGCTGCCGGCATACGGCGCGCGGATGGCGATCTCCACCGACTCACCCGGCTTGTAATCCGCCTTGCTCAGGTTGAGCTGCAGTTCGGCATTGCGATCGAGCGAGCGCGAGACATTGGCATTGCCGGCCACCGAGTAGTCAACGCGGTTGACCTCGGTGTGATCGAGTCGGCGGATGACCAGCGCGTAGTTGCCCGGCTTGTCGGTGGGCAGCACGTAATCCAGCCCCGCCGCGGGAATCGTCAGCGCGGTTTCGCTGACCGGGATTTCCTTGAGCTTGGAGTCGTATTTGTAGACGCCCGAATCCTGCTTGGTCAGCACCGACACATAGCGCCGCTCGATCAGCTGCGCCTTCAGGTCCTTCAGCAGCATCGCCTTGGCCTGCGGATTGATGGCGACCAGGTGCACGCTGCGCGGACTGCCGCGGGTGATGTAGTCGAGATTGTCGACCGACTTGTAACCGACCAGCCAGTCGTTGCTGGATACCAGTGTCTGCGCCGCCGCGGCCACGCTGCGGCCGCCCTCGGGCTCGTAGGCCTTGGCCAGAAAATAGAGCTGATAGGTGGCGTCGGCGTATTTTTTCAGATCGAGGTCGAACTCGGCGTGGCCCTTGTCGTCGGTCTTTCCGTCCTGCAGGGATTCTTCGTAACCCTCCTTGGCCCGGCGCACGTCGTAGAAGTGATAATCGGGCCAGCTGTGGAATGCCGGCCATGCCGGACGCAGGGTCAGCGACGCTTCCACCCGTCGATCAGCCGCCGGTGTGCCGAACAGGTTTTGTACATCGACCACACCCTTGAGCTGGTCGGGTTTGACCCAGCCCTCGGGCACTTGCTGCGACATGGTGGCCATGACTTTCATGCGATCGGGCAGGAATTCCTTGACCTGCACCGTGGTGGTGCCGATCTGGGTATCGGCCTTGCCATCGCGCACGATGTACAGGTTGACCGTCCAGGTGCCGGTGGGTGCGGTTTCGGCGGGCGTGTAATCCAGTTCGCCAAAGCCGGAGACGTCCATGGTCAGCGGTTGCTGCTTCACGGTGACGCCGCGCGGGTCGACGATCTCGGCCTGCAGCGGGATACCCGCCACGTTACGGCTCCAGCTCGCCGCACGCACGATCAAGCCGATATGGAACAAGTCACCGGGACGATAGATGCCACGATCGGAAAACAGGTACGCCGAAAGCTGCCCCTGGTTGACCGCGTTGGGCTCACCGCCGATGTCGAAACGCGAGTAGTCGAGCTGGCGGTCACTGCCGGCGATCGGCAGGAACGACAGGTCGTCGCCCTTCTTCACCACATACATCACCGGCTTCTTGTCGCGCTCCAGTCCCTTGAACGTGGGGAAATGCACCACGCCATCGGCACTGCTCGACTGGGTGAACAGCGTTTGCCCGTTGACCGCCAGTACCGAGACGCTGGCACCGTCCACCGGCTGGCCGCTGCGAATCGACTGGATGAAAACATCCTGGCTGCCATCGAGTGCGCGCTTGACCAGCATGCCCAGATCGGTGACCACGATCAGCCGGGTATCACTGTCGCTGCGGTCGGTGCCGTCCTCACTGTCGGCGCTGTCACTATCACTGGTCGAGGTGCTGTCGCTGCTGTCCGCTGCCTTGCCGGCCTGACCGGGTGCGGGGGCAATGCCTTGCCGCGCCCGTGCCAGCGCCTGCTGCCCGGCCTCGGCCTGCTTCTTTTCTGCAACCGGGTCATAGCTGGACAAATGCAGCAGAAACACGCCGCGCTTGCCGTCCTTCAGGTACTGACCCAGGTCGACACCTTCGTAGTGGGCCTTTTGCGGATCGGTGGTGGGAAACGCGCGCTTCTGCACGAAGCGCTCGACGATGTGATCTTCGCTGAAGTCATAGTTCAGCTGCGGATGGCTATACGTGCCCTGGTTGAGGCTGACCAGATGCTGCAGCTGGTCGGGCAACACCCGGCCGATTTCCACGCGCATGCCGGGCATGTTGCGCGACATGACAGACACCCGCTTGCTGCCACTGAGTGACAGCAGTGAGCCATCGGCCATGAAGCGCAGCAGTTGCGGGTAGTCGGGTACGGTGATTGTCTGCGCCGTCGGCTCGCCAAGAATATAGCCACCGAACGACTTCAGTCCCTTGCCGATACGCACATAGACGCGCTGGCCGGGCTGGGCGTGATATTTGAAACTTTGCAGTGCGGCGTAATCATCTTCGGTGGGCACCAATTCCAGCGCCAACGGCTTCGACTGGCGCAGTACCGCTTCGCTTACCTCCGAGTCGCTCCATGGATAAGGGGCGGCGTCATCGGCCTGATCTACCCCGACCTTGTGCTGTGGCAGGATCCAGGCCTTGGTCAAATCAGCCAGTTCGGTGCCGCGCACGCTGCCACTGAGGTTGGTGACCAGTACCTGCTCGGGCTCGTACTTGTCGTTGTTCACCAGGGTCGGCGTGATGTCCTGTACCGCGAGGCTGTAGAGGCCGGGTACGTGCACGCTGGTTTGCGACGGATCGTCGGTGCCATCGCCGCCACGCGAGCTGCGTACTCCACTATCGAGCTTCATCAACACCGAACCATCATCGCGCGGCAACTGCAGCGGCTGCGAGTGCACCCACGCATGCAGCTTGAACGCGTCATAGACGATGGTGAACTTCAGTGGCGCACCAAATTTTCCATCCTTGTCCGCCAGTGCCAGCGCAATGCGCTTCTCGAACTGGGCCGCATCCACCGGGTAGTTGAAGCTCACCGGGATGATGGTTTTCTTGGCGGTCGCGTCCTGCGGATCCTGATAGAACTCGCCGTCACCCAGTGTCGCGGCAAAGCCGGGCATGGCGAAGTCGAAATGGTCTTCGGCCATCAATACCTGCGGCGCGAATGCCTTGCCCACATCAAATCGCACCTTGACGTGTACGCCCACCGGCCAGTCCTGCGCCGGGACGAAGCGCAGCGTGCGGTCGTTCACCCAGCTCCATTGACCACCCAATGCCGGCTGCATGGTGATGCCCTGGTCAATATTCTTGCCCACCAGTTCGATCGGTGCTGCCGAACCGGAAAAAGCCAGATCGAGCGGGTGAATGCTGACCTTCGGGCTGCCGCCGGGCTGCGCCTCGTAGTCGGTGATGGCGGGCACCTTCACCTGGAAAGTGATCCGCTCGGGCTCGACCGGCCGGGGCCGATGCAGGTACCACTGCCAGCCCATCCAGCCGGCGACGAGCAAGACAAGCACACTCGCCAGACCCGCCGCGAACTGCCGAGGGCGACGTCGGACGGCGGCGACGGTAGCCGGTGCCCAGCGCGGCGCCGACCATGACACGGTGCCGAACAGCGGTCGCATGACCAGCACCAGCAGATGCGCAAATCCGCGCGCAAGGCGCAGCGGCAACATCAGCAGAAATCGCAACAGATCCATCGTGCTTCCCAGCCTTCATCAAATGGGGGAGCCAGCCGCTCCGGCCCCCGGCGCAACCACACCACTACCTTGCACATCGTGCGCAGGCACATGGATATCGGTTATTTTCCCCTTCACATAGTGCCCGCAAATCATGGCAGTACGCGGCCGCGATTCTGGCATGCATCCGACACCTCGCACAGTGCGCGATGCCTCCACAAGGCAAAAGGCCGGCACCCTGCGCAAGACGTGCGCGAGCCGCTTGTGCGATCGGAGCGGGATCAGATCTTGCTGATGAAGTCCCGTACCACATCGGCCAGATTCGGATCCTGCATCGCCATGTGCATGGTGGCGCGCACCAGCCCGGCCTTGTTGCCGCAATCGAAACGTGTGCCCTCGAAGCGATAGGCCAACACCTTGCCCTGCTCTTTCAGCAAGGCTTCGATCGCATCAGTGAGCTGAATCTCACCGCCCGCGCCAGGCGTGGTCTGCTCAAGCAACTGGAAGATCCGGCTGGGCAGGACGTAACGACCGACCACAGCGAGGTTGGAGGGTGCGTCGGCCGGCTTGGGCTTCTCGACCATGTGTCGGATCAGGGCACTGCGCTCGTCGATGCGGGTGGCGTCGACGATGCCGTACTTGTCGGTCTGATCGTGCGGCACTTCTTCCACCGCAATCACGCCGGCCTGCTGCGCATCAGCCAACTCGGCCATCTGTCGCAGCGCGCCCTTGCCGGTACCCGCCGCGCCATTCCAGATCAGATCGTCCGGGAGTACCACGCCGAACGGCTCGTCGCCCACTACCGGCTTGGCACACAGTACCGCGTGGCCCAGACCCAACGCCTCGGGCTGGGTGACGAAGATGGCGCGCACGTGCCGCGGCAAGGTGCCCTGGACCAGGGCCAGCAATTCGGCTTTACCCTTTTCCTGCAGCTTGGCTTCCAGCTCGTACGCCTTGTCGAAGTAATCGGCAATGGCATGCTTGTAGCGATTGGTAACGAAGATCAAGGTGTCGGCGCCTGCCTCCACCGCTTCGTCGACGGCGTACTGGATCAGCGGTTTGTCGAGGACAGGGAGCATTTCCTTGGCGACTACCTTCGTCGCGGGAAGAAAACGGGTACCGAGACCGGCAACGGGAAACACGACTTTGCGCAACGGCTTGCTCACTCACTGACCTCCGAACTTTCACGACGGATCGATACCACGTTGTCCGGCTGCGCCGACTCGCTCCAGCGGAACGAAGGCAACAGACTGGATACGCAGCGGCGAAGTTCTTCTTCATCGAAGACGGCAACGGCTTCGGCCGCCTTCTTCAACAAGGCCTGCAGCAGCTCCCACGATACCTCGCGGTGCTGCGCCAGAAAAATCTTGGAATGTCGGGTGGCACTGTAGTTTTCCAGAGGATGGAACAACTCCTCGAACAACTTTTCACCGGCACGCAGGCCGGTATACATGATTGGAATTTCGCTACCTGGCTTCTTGCCGGCAAGACGGATCATCTGTTCGGCCAGGTCGCGAATCTTGACCGGCTCCCCCATGTCCAGCGCAAAAATTTCGCCACCCTGACCGATGCTCGCGGTTTGCAGGATCAGTTGGCAGGCCTCGGGAATGGTCATGAAGTAGCGCGAAATCTCCGGGTGCGTCACCGTCACCGGGCCGCCTTCGCGGATCTGGCGGCGAAACAGCGGCACCACTGACCCGGCCGAATCCAGCACGTTGCCAAAGCGCACCGTCATGAAGCGCGTGCCATCGGATTGCGCGTTGAGGTTCTGGCAGTAGATCTCCGCCACCCGCTTGCAGGCGCCCATCACGCTGGTGGGGTTGACGGCCTTGTCGGTGGAGATCAGCACGAAGCATTCCACCCCGACCTCCTGCGAGGCATCCGCCACCACGCAGGTTCCAAGTACGTTGTTGAGGAAGGCCGAGCGCAATTGCCCTTGCAGCATGGGCACGTGCTTGTAAGCCGCAGCATGGAACACCACCTGCGGCTTCACTTGCGCAAAGACCTTCTGCATCGCAGTCCGGTCGCCGCAATTGGCCAGGATGCCGTCGAGAATCAGCTCCGGAAAATCCGCACGCAATTCCTGGGTGATTCGATACAGGTTGTATTCGCTCTGCTCGACCACGGTGAGCGAGTGGGCCCCGAGACGGGCTACCTGGCGGCACAGTTCTGAGCCGATCGAGCCGCCGCCGCCGGTAATCAAAACCCGGCGCGCGCTCAGCGTTTCACGAATCGCTGTCCAGTCGAGCTCCACCGCGTCGCGACCGAGCAGATCTTCGATCGCCACTTCCTTGATCTGGTTGAACTGGGCGCGACCGGCGACGACATCCTCCAGCCGGGGGATTGTCCGATAGGGCAAGTCGGTGGCATCGCACAAGCCAACCACCCGCCGCATCTCGGCCGTGGACACGCCAGGCAAGGCGATCAGCAGCATGTCGACCGCCGCCTCCCGTGTGACTTTGGGCAATTGATCAAAGCTGCCCAGCACCGGCAGGTTGTTGATGCGGGCACCCCGCAGAGCAGGCTTGTCGTCAACAAACCCGACCACGACATAACCACTATCACGCCGTAGATCACGCGAAAGCACTTCACCGGCACGGTCGGCGCCCACGATCAATACGCGCTTCACCGTCTGGTGGCGCAGCAGATCCGCACGTGTGTCCTTCCAGTAGCGGTACGCCAGTCGGGGACCGCCCAGCCACGCCGCCAGCAGAGCGGGATAAAGCAGCAGCACCGAGCGCGGCACACCGTCCAAGCGGTTGTAGAGGAACAGCGAGAGCCCGATGAACAAGGCGCCGATGACAACCGCACGCACGATGTTCCACAAATCCGGCAGGCTCGCAAAGCGCCATACACTGCGGTAAAGGCCAGTCCAGCGGAAGATCAGGCCCTGCACCAGCAGGACGATTGGAAACTCAAGCAACTGAAAACTGACGACCTCATCCGGCCGCAACTCATACCGAAGCAGCTTGGCCAGCCACCAGGCGATCGCAGTGACCAGCAGGTCGTGGATGACGACAGCCATTCTCGGATGAAGAAAAGCAACGAGTTTACGCAGCGACATGGGTAGCCTTGAGCAGGTGGCGCCTGACGAATCGACGTTTAAGAGACAGCCAGATAGCCGCCTCCCCCAGATAGACGACCATGGTAATGGGCAAAGCCAGCGTCAGATGACTCCAGGCCAACCAGGTCATCGGCGCGGCAATCAGTAAATTCCAGCCCAGATAAGCAGCGTCGACCCGCGCGTGACTCACCCCGCGTCGCACCAGCCACTGATACAAGTGTTCGCGGTGGGCAGTGTACCAGCGCCGGCCCCGCCAAATCCGCAGTAACAGGGTCAGGCTGGCATCAACCAGGAAGGCCGACGAAAGGATAAGTGCCGGCCACAACAAGGCATGATTCCGCCGCCATAGCATCGCAGTGAAACAGAAGATCAGCAGTCCTGCGCTACCGCTACCGACGTCACCCATGAAAATACGCGCCGGTGGCCGGTTGTAGTATGCAAACCCCGCTGCAGCCATGGCCAGCGCCAGCGCGGCAGTCGCCAACGCAGGTTGGGCCGCGACCCAGGCCAGCCAAGCGAGCCCGGCGCCGACGAACATGGTCTGCTGGGCCAGCAAGCCGTCGATACCATCCATGAAGTTATGCAGATTGATGCTCCAGGCACCACCCGCCAGCAATAACGGGAACCACCACCACGACAGGCCAGTGGCCAACAGGCTCCCGGAAAACACCGCGACAGCGAGCATCTGGGCACCAAGCCTGGGCAATACCGGCAACGAACGATGGTCGTCCCACCACCCCGCGAGTGCCACCAGCAGCAACGCAACCACCGCACTGGCAATCACGCTGACATGCCAGGGCGCAGGGGGCAGCAGCAAGGTGCCTGGCAAGCAGACCAGCATGGCCACCACGATGCCGATACCACCACCACGCGGCGTCGGCAGCCGATGCGAACGGCGTTGTCCTGGTTGATCGAGCATGCCGCGCCGGTGCGCATAGCCAATCGCGGCACGCACCAGCAACCAGCTGATCAGCAAACTTGTCAGCAACCATCCGATGGTCGATAGCTTGTCCATGTTATTCGCTGGCTACGCCGTGAATAGGTCGGATCGTGCTCCAGTTCTTGCAACTGGGACACTGCCAATGGTGCGCCTTGGCGCCAAAGCCACAACGATTGCAGCGATACATGGCCTGACCTTCAAGCAGCTTTTTGGTCAGGTCGCGCAGGATGAAGAAGTTCTCGCGCGCCTCGCCCTCGATCTTGTCCATGGTGGCGTCGATCAGTGCCATCAAGCCCCGAACAGAGGGGCGCTGGCGCAATTGCAAGGTGAGGAAATCGATCGCCGCCCGCTCGCCATCCCGCTGGCGGTACAGCAAGGTCAGCGCCAGCACCGGCGATACACCGTGATAGCGTCCGATCATGTCACTCAGGAACGCCTCGGCCCGTCCCATCTGTTGCGAACGCGCGTAGCTGTTCAGCAAGGGCGGCAAAATATCCGGAGTGAATGCATTGTCCGCATTGATCGCGGCCTCATACGCCTCCACCGCCTCGGCATGCTGACCGTCTTCGGCATGCAGCCGCCCGGTCAACATGAAAGCCCGGACGCAGTCGGGTTGGCATTCGAACGCCTGGCGCAGGTAATCGCGCGCTTCGGCACGCGCCCCGTGCTGACGCGAGCGATCAGCCAACTCGCAATAGAACTGGGCGACCATCGGCGCTTCTTCTTCGCCAGTCATCACCTCAAGCCGACGTGCGTGCTCGATGGCCTTGTTCCAGTCACGCTCGTGCTGATAAATCGCAATCAGGTGGCGCAGCGCCGACGGCGCCAATGCATCCATCGCCACCAGGTCGGAAAACAACGCTTCGGCGCGGTCAAGCAGGCCGGCGCGCATATAGTCCTCGCCTAGCTCCAGCAAGGCGACCGTCTTCATCGCATCGGACAGACCCGGCCGCGATACCAGGTGCTGATGCAGACGGATCGCACGATCCACTTCGCCGCGCCGACGAAAGAGGTTGCCCAGCGCAAGATGCGTTTCTACCGTATCGCGGTTGTACTCGGCCAGTTTGAGGAAGACCTCGATCGCCTTGTCCTGCTCCTCGTTGAGCAGGTAGTTCAGGCCACGAAAATAGTCCGAGGACAGCTCGCTGACCTCGGCACCGGAGCGACGCACGCCGATCTGTCGGGAGGCCCACCAGCCAGCGGCGAACGCTGCCGGAACCAGAGCTACCAGCGCATGCACCAGATTCATGGGGTCGCCGGCAGTTTCTTGTCCGAACCCGGATGTTGCCTACGTTGGCGCCGGTGACGGGCACTGAGGCCGAGCCATGCCACGAGACCGCCCAGCAACCAGCCGATCACCACCGCACCAAGCAGGGCAGCTCCTTTGGGCAGCTGCACGCTGGTGAAGGCCAGGTCGTAATCGACAAGATCAGCGTTGAGGGCGCCCAGCACGACGCCGGCGGCAATGAAAAGGATCAGGAAGAGGATGGCGAGCAGGCGCATGCCGAGACTTTACCCGATTGATCATGGAAGGCACAGGCACACGAACGTGTATCGCCAAGACCATTCAGCCTGCCATACCGGCGGGCAGGAATTTCGGCCAAAAAGAAGGCAGGATCGACTTTCATCGCCTGCCCTGGATCAACTTTTCCGCCGAGGTCAACCGGCGTCTTGCTTGAGGCTCAGATCAACGCGTTCGCGCAGTTCCTTGCCCGGTTTGAAATGAGGGACGTGCTTGCCCGGCAATGCCACCGCTTCGCCTGTTTTTGGGTTGCGGCCCATGCGCGGCGGACGGTAATGCAAAGCAAAACTGCCAAAACCACGCACTTCGATACGTTCACCATGAGCCAGTGCATGGCTCATCTGCTCGATCACGCTTTTCACCGCCATTTCGACATCTGCGAACGCAAGATGTGTCTGGCGCCTGGCCAGCGCTTCGATCAATTCGGATTTGGTCATGGGACCCCAATGTCCGTGACGTGGAACAGCGGGGCGGCTTCCGCCGCCCCGCATCAGACTAGCGTTGGCGATCAGTCAGCCTTGTTGAACTGCTCTTTCAGCAGCGCACCAAGCTTGGTCGTACCACTGGCGGCAGAAGAATAATCGACGACTGCTTCCGGTACATCCTCCTCGTCCTTGGCGCGAATCGAGAGCGCCAGCTGGCGACCCTTGCGATCCATGCCGGTGAACTTGGCTTCGACCGCGTCACCCACCTTCAGATGCAGCGTGGCGTCTTCGATGCGCTCCTTGGCGATATCGTTGGCGCGCAGGTAACCCTCGACGCCCTCGCCGAGATCGATCACGGCGCCCTTGGCGTCAACTTCCTTGACCGTACCGTTGACGATGGTGCCGCGCGGATTCGCTGCCATGAACTGACCGAACGGATCCTGCTCCATCTGCTTGATACCAAGCGAGATGCGCTCACGCTCCGGATCAACCGCCAGCACCACGGCCTCGATCTCGTCGCCCTTCTTGAAGTTGCGCACCAAGTCTTCGCCGGACATCTGCCAGGAGATGTCGGACAGGTGCACCAGGCCGTCGATGCCGCCATCCAGGCCGATGAACACACCGAAGTCGGTGATCGACTTGATCTGACCGGAAACCTTGTCGCCCTTCTTGTGCATGGCGGCGAAGGCTTCCCACGGGTTCGAGCGGGTCTGCTTGATGCCCAGCGAGATGCGGCGACGCTCCTCGTCCACGTCCAGCACGGTGACTTCGGTCTCGTCACCGACCTGAACCACCTTGGCCGGATTGACGTTCTTGTTGGTCCAGTCCATCTCGGAAACGTGCACCAGGCCTTCCACGCCCGGCTCGATCTCGACGAAGCAGCCGTAATCGGTAACGTTGGAGACCTTGCCGAACAGGCGGCTGCCGACCGGATAGCGGCGGGCAATGGCGACCCACGGGTCGTCGCCCAGCTGCTTCAGGCCCAGCGAAACGCGGTTGCGCTCCTTGTCGTACTTCAGCACGCGCACGTCCAGCTCGTCGCCGACGTTGACCACTTCGGACGGATGACGGACGCGCTTCCAGGCCATGTCGGTGATGTGCAGCAGGCCGTCGATGCCGCCCAGATCCACGAATGCGCCGTAATCGGTGAGGTTCTTCACCACACCCTTGACCACGGCACCCTCGGTCAGGCGCTCCAGCAGCTTCTCGCGCTCCTCGGAGAACTCGGTCTCGACGACGGCGCGGCGGCTGACCACCACGTTGTTGCGCTTGCGGTCCAGCTTGATGATCTTGAACTCGAGTTCCTTGCCCTCGAGGTAAACCGGGTCGCGCACCGGCCGCACATCAACCAGCGAGCCCGGCAGGAATGCGCGGACGTCCTTGATGTCGACGGTGAAACCACCCTTGACCTTGCCGGAAATCATGCCGACGATGGTCTCTTCCTTGTCGAACGCCTGCTCCAGGTCGTCCCACACCATCGAGCGCTTGGCCTTCTCGCGCGACAGCTTGGTCTCGCCGAAACCGTCTTCCAAAGCTTCGAGGGCAACCTTCACCTCGTCGCCTACCTGCACTTCCAGCACGCCTTCCTCGTTCTTGAACTGCTCGATCGGGACGATGCCTTCGCTCTTCAGGCCAGCATTGATCACGACGACGTCATTGCGGATTTCCACAACGATACCGGTGACGATGGCGCCGGGCTTCAGCTTGGAAATAGCGCCTTGGCTCTGTTCAAACAGTTCGGCAAAACTTTCAGTCATGTTGATTCCATAGTGGGAAAAGATCGTTGTCCGTTGCGCTTGTTGACGGGCTGCGCACGCACTTCCGATCCACCGGTTGAGGGTGCCTTCAGGTGGCTCGCCTTGAGCCGACCGTCGTCACCGTTGGCCAAAATCTCCTGCCGTGGCAGGAGCACAGAAACCGCCGCGCCACCTCAGGAAGGCTGCACGACGGCAAGTACTTTAGCGACGACCTGATCGATGCCCATGCCAGTGGTATCCACCAGCAAGGCGTCCTCGGCAGGCTTTAGCGGCGCGACCGCCCGCGTTGCATCACGGTTGTCACGCGCTTCAATTTCACGCTGAAGGCCGCTAAGTGTAACGCTGAGTCCCTTTTCCTTCAACTGCTTATAGCGCCTTTTCGCCCGTTCGGCCGCGCTGGCCGTGAGGAAAACCTTGAACGCGGCATCGGGGAAGATCACCGTGCCCATGTCGCGCCCGTCCGCCACCAGTCCGGGCGCCTTGCGGAATCCCAGTTGCATGGCCACCAGCGCCGCGCGCACGCTGGGCATCGAGGCGATTGCCGATGCCGCCGCGCCCGCGGTTTCTGTGCGCAGTTCGTCGGTGGCATCATGCCCGTTCACCATCACCCGCGTGTCGCCGCCATCCAGAGCCGCTCGAAACTGGATCCTGGTGCCCTCGGCACAGCGGGTCATGGCTTCCACATCGGAAAGGTCCAAGCCTGCCATGCCTGCGGCATAGCCCACGGCCCGATACAGCGCGCCCGAATCCAGCAGGCGCCAGCCCAGATGCTGCGCCACCTGTGCACTGATGGTGCCCTTGCCAGATCCGGACGGCCCGTCAATGGTGAGTACGGGTACGGATGCGGCATGGCTCATGGAATTTCCTGGCTGAAGGGTGATGACCGGGGAGTTTAACGCGTTGACCCTGCCGAGGACGCGTGCTATCTACCCGAACCACTTTCGCCTTAAAGCCCATCCGACAGCCGATGACCGATCTTCGCCGCGAGTTCGAGCAAGCCTCCGAAGACATTCAGCAATTGAGCGTACGTCCGGACAACGACACGTTGCTGAAGCTGTATGCGCTCTTCAAACAAGGCTCGCAGGGCGATCTCAATCGCGCCCAGCCAGGGTTCTTCGACTTCGTGGGCACCGCCAAGCACGAGGCGTGGTCGCAATTGAACGGCATACCGGAAGAAGAGGCCATGCGCCGCTATATCGAGTTGGTGCATCAATTGCTGGCATGAGGTGCCCCGCACGCAACTAGTGCTTGCATTCGCCCCCCCAACCCCGTCACATTCATACGATCGTTTGAGTCTGTCCGGGTCGCCATGAATTATCCCAACTTGTTCCGCCCGCTTGATATGGGCCACGTCACCCTGCCCAACCGGGTCCTGATGGGCTCGATGCATACCGGGCTGGAAGACAAGGCCAGCGACTACGACAAGCTGGCGGCGTATTTCGCCGAGCGCGCGCGCGGCGGCGTCGGCCTGATGGTCACCGGCGGCATTTCGCCAAGCATCCAGGGCTGGCTGAAGCCATTCGGCGGCCGCCTCACGATGCCTTGGCACACGCCCCGTCATCGAAAGCTTACCGAGGCGGTGCATGGCGAGGGCGGACTGATCTGCATGCAGATCCTGCACGCCGGTCGCTACGGCTACCACCCGCTATCGGTGGCGCCATCGAAGATCAAGTCGCCCATCACGCCGTTCACGCCTCGCGCGCTGTCCGCCCGCGGCGTCGAACGCACCATCGATGACTTCGTCCGGTGCGCCAGACTGGCCCAGGAGGCCGGCTACGATGGCGTCGAGGTGATGGGCTCGGAAGGCTATCTGATCAACGAATTCATCGCCGCGCGCAGCAACCAGCGCAACGATGCCTGGGGCGGTGATGCCGCGCGACGGATGCGCTTTGCGGTGGAAATCGTGCGCCGTACCCGTGCCGCCGTCGGGCGCAACTTCATCATCATCTACCGGTTGTCGATGCTGGATCTGGTCGAAGGTGGCCAGGACTGGAGCGAAATCGTCACGCTGGCCAAGGCGATCGAGGCCGCCGGCGCCAGCATCATCAATACAGGCATCGGCTGGCACGAGGCCCGCGTGCCGACCATCGTGACCAGCGTGCCCCGTGCGGGCTTCGCCTGGGTCACGGCCAGGCTGAAGGGCGAAGTAAGCATCCCGCTGGTGGCGACCAACCGGATCAACATGCCGGACGTCGCCGAGCGCATCCTCGCCAATGGTGAAGCGGACATGGTGTCGATGGCGCGACCGCTGCTGGCCGACCCGGATTGGGTCAACAAGGCCAGGGCCGGGCGCAGTGAGCGGATCAATACCTGCATCGCCTGCAACCAGGCCTGCCTCGATCATGTATTCCAGAACAAGCGCGCCAGCTGTCTGGTCAACCCGCGCGCCTGTCACGAAACCGAACTGAAGATCGAACCGGCAGCCATGCGCAAACGGGTGGCGGTCATTGGCGCAGGCCCTGCCGGCATGGCCTGCGCCAGCACCCTCGGTGAGCGCGGTCATGCGGTTACGCTGATCGACCGGGCCAGCGAGATCGGTGGCCAGTTCAATTACGCCAAACAGATCCCGGGCAAGGAAGAATTCCACGAGACGCTGCGCTACTTCCGCCATCGTCTGGAGGACACTGGTGTCACCTTGCAACTCGATCAGTCGGCCGACCTTGCCAGCCTGCAAGCGGGCAACTACGACGAAGTGGTGATCGCCACGGGAATCACCCCGCGACATGTCGACTTCCCCGGCAGCGATGATCCGCGCGTACTGAGCTATCTCGACGTGCTGGCCACGCACAAGCCGGTCGGCCCCAAGGTGGCCATCATCGGCGCTGGCGGCATCGGCTTCGACGTCGCCGAATATCTGGTGGAGCATGCGCCGTCAGCCACGACGGACGTGGCTCGATGGACCCGCGAATGGGGCGTCGACATGCAGCTCACCCATCGCGCAGGCCTGCAAGCTGCCGTACCCGAAGCCCCTGCCAGACAGGTGTGGCTGTTGCAACGCAGTGAAGGACGCCCAGGCGCACGGCTGAACAAGACCACCGGCTGGGTGCACCGGGCCACACTGAAAGCCAAGCAGGTCCACATGCTGGGCAAGGTCAGCTACCAGCGTTTCGATGATCATGGCCTGCATGTGGAAGTCGATGGCACCGCGCACATACTCCCCGTCGACAATGTAGTGGTATGCGCCGGCCAGGAGCCCAATCGGCAACTCGCCGATGAATTGATTCGCGCAGGCATGAAGGTGCACGTCATCGGTGGGGCCGACGTGGCCTCTGAACTTGATGCCAAGCGTGCGATCGCACAAGGCACCCGCCTGGGCTGCGCAATCTAGAACCAGCAAAACTCGCCACAAACTTGGAGCAGTCCGGGGATTCAGGCGCTTGCGCGGCACAAATGCACGCCTCATTTCACCCGGCTCGACTGAGCCCGCGAACGGTGACAGCAAGCCAGGTCAGGGCTCCAGATACAACGATGCCGCTGCCAAGAGGCAACGGCATCAATTGTTCAAAAAAGCGCCCCGCAGTGGGACGCATCGACATGGGCTCGGGGGGGAGTTGAGCCAGACATCGTATTTAGCGTCGCTGCGGAGCGGGGTCACCGTCACCAGGGGGGAGGGGAAGTGACGGGACGAGACAGATTTTATGATCGATGGGATAAAGTATCTAATATATATTTATCACCCCACTGATTCGATATCGCTATATGTTTGATCTGCGTCAATTGCGCTATTTCGTTGCGGTGGCCGAAGAACTCAGCTTCACCCGGGCAGCCCTGCGCTTGCACCTTTCACAGCCACCGCTCTCCCAACAGATCCAGGCGCTGGAAAGGGATTTGGGCGTACGCCTGCTGGAGCGGACCAAACGTCAGGTAGCACTGACCGAACCGGGGCGCATTTTCCTGGAACAGGCCCGACAGATCCTGGCCAAGGCTGCTGAGGCGCGCAGCCTGGCGGCCGCCGCCGCCGCCGGTTACAGCGGACAACTGAGGCTCGCCTATACCGTGTCGGTGTCGTTTCATCCTGCATTGCCGCAGACCCTGCTTCGTTTCGGCCAAGTGGCGCCGAATGTCCGCCTGAAGCTCAACGAGATGTATACCGAACCGCAATATGCCGCCCTGCTCGCCGATGAGCTGGATGTCGGCTTCGTCCGAAATGAGCCGGTGCACGCACAGGACGCACGGCGCCTTCGTATCACCGTGATCGACCGGGAGCCGTTGCTGCTCGCCCTGCCTTCCGGGCATCCCTTGGCCAGCCGCCCCAGCCTGCGACTGGCCGAGGTGGCCGGTGATGCCTTCGTATCGCAACCAAGAGAGCTGGCGGCAACCCTGCACAATCGGCTGGTGACCCTGGCCGATCAGGCCGGCTTCCAGCCCACGATCGTGCAGCACGCGCAGCAGCTCAACGGCCTGCTGGCACTGGTAGCTGCCGGACTGGGACTGGCCCTCGTGCCGGCCAGCATGCGCACGGTTCGACTGGCCGGGGTAAGCTATCTGGCACTGGAAGATGCCAATGCCTACATGCTGCTGGCGGTCGCCTCGCGCGCGGATGACCACTCACCTGCCCTGCAACAATTCCTCGCCACCGTAGCGGAAATGGCCGTGGCGACAGGCTTGTGAACAAGGCGAGGAGTCGTTATACTTCTCAGCTTACATTTTCGTTTAGTGTCAGGAGCTGGCCGTGAAGGTGCTTAACTCTTTGAAGTCCGCCAAAGCGCGGCACCGCGACTGCAAGATCGTTCGTCGCCGCGGCAAGGTGTTCGTGATCTGCAAGAGCAATCCCCGTTTC